>JBIIWQ010000034.1:0-11937 GCA_044338805.1 Crocinitomicaceae bacterium | reverse complement strand
CTTGACAGGAGAATCCTTTGAAGCAAAAGCAGACTTGATTTTTGGTGTGGATGGCGCTTTTTCAGCTGTTCGCTATAATTCCATGCAAAAACTAGATCGCTTCAATTACAGCCAAAATTTTGTAGCAGATGGTTACCGCGAAATTTTATTGCCTGCAAATGCCGATGGTTCCTACAAAATGGACAAAAATGCATTGCACATTTGGCCGCGTGGTCGCTTTATGATTATTGCATTGGCAAATGAAGATGGTTCCTTTACGTGTACGCTATTTATGCCGCATACAGGGGGCGATTATTCCTTTGATAAACTAACGAACAAGGAAGCTGTGCACGAATTTTTCCAAACAGTTTTCCCTGATTTTTATGAAATGATGCCGAATATTGCGGACGCGTGGGAAGATCACCCATTGTCTTCTTTGGTAATTATCCGTTGTTATCCTTGGGCAAGTGGAAAAACTGCTTTAATGGGCGATGCAGCGCACGCAACGGTTCCGTTTTATGGACAAGGAATGAACGCAGGATTTGAAGATTGTACTGTTTTGCACGAGTTGATGATTAAACACAATGAGAATTGGCCGGCGATTTTTGAAGAATACAATATTGAACGCAAGCCAGATGGCGACGCTCTACAAGATCTTTCTTTAGATAATTATTACGTTATGCGCGATTATGTCGCGGATCCAGCATTTCTTTTGCGTAAAAAAATAGAAGCTAAATTCAGTGAATTGCATCCAGATAAATGGTTACCTCTATATTCTCAAGTAACTTTTAGTAACATTCGATACAGTGTCGCTTATAAGCAAGGACAAGTGCAAAGCCAAATCATGGATGAGGTGTTGGAAATGGAGAATGTGGAAGCGAAATGGGATTCTGATGAGGTGATGACTAAGATTTTGTCACTTTGTAAATGATGATCAATTCAAGTTTTAATCCGTAAATTAAGCGCATGAAAAATTTAGTTTTAGTTGTTTTAGTTGCGCTTTCAAGTAGTTTGATTGCACAAAGAGATCTAACCCCAGGAAAGCGTCGTAGTGATACTTTTGGGAAGGCAGACTATAAAAATTACCGTTATTTTGGCTTGCAATTTTCAGCAGGACCAACATTTATGAAAACTCGGTCTGATGCAAATAATACCACTTATACGACAACCGATTTACTTGGTCGACCAATGGATTATACGTTTGATCCTTCTGGCAAAGTTGGCTTTTTTGCAGAAGTTGGAATGGCGCATTTTCCAAAGAAACGTGCGAAAATCTCCTTGTGGCTAAAAACGGTTCTAGTTTCTTATTATGATTGGGGAATTGGCTTCAAATATTTAGGAGGAAGTGAAAAGACAACAATCAATTATTACGATGCATTAGGTAATTTATCGCTTACTGAAACAGGCAATAGTTCTTATTATAACGGTTATTTATATGGTCGTTTTACATTGCACAAAAACATCAATTTGAGCAAGAAGTTTTTTATAGATAATGGCTTGGGAGTGAATGTTGATTTTCGTTTAATTGATGGAAAGATGGATTACGATGGGTCAACAATTCCACAAGGACAATCTTTTCACAAACCGTTAGTTGCTCAATTGCATTACGGATTGGGTTTTGGAATTAAAATGAGTCGCAGATTTTATGTCATTCCAGGAGTTCAATTACCAATTTTAGGAATTAATGAATGGCGACAAGGTTGTGCGGCATTGAAATGGTTCAATTCAAATTATTTACCAATTCAAGCTCAGGTGAAAATCATTTATTTGTTTGAAAAACGAGTGAAAGGATGTAATACGCCAGGTTCGGAAGAAGATCGAAAACGAAACGAAGAATATTTACAGAACAATTGATTATGAAGAAAATTTATCTCCTTCATTCCTGCAGCACGTGTCAAAAGATTCTAAAAGAAATTAATCCTTCTAGCGACGTTGAATTGTGTAATATCAAAGAAAATAATATTGATGCTACAACATTGGATTGGTTAAAAGAAAAAGTAGGGTCCTATGAGGCATTGTTCTCGAAAAGAGCCATAAAATACCGTTCTTTAGGATTAAATGAAATGAAACTGTCTGATCAAGAATACCGCAAATACATGTTGGAAGAATATACATTTTTGAAAAGACCTTTCATGATTAATGGAGAAGAAGTTTTTATTGGAAATGCGCAAAAGGAAGTTGACGCCGCAGTAAAATCGTTTAACAAATAAAACAATATGGAATTAATCTCCAAAGTTTCGTTTGGAAGGACGAAAACCGACACTGTTGTAATGCATTATAATTGCCACAGATGCACAGATTAATTTTGAACAAATCTGTGAATCTGTGGCTGAAGTTTTTTTTAGAATCAGAAGGGAAAAGCATTAAAGTGCAGAGTTTTTTGAGAGCAATAAAATTTCCTCTCTTTGAGAGGAGAAAATATTTTCTCGAAGCCAATTAATTTTGAACAAATCTGTGAATCTGTGGCTGAAGTTTTTTTTAGAATCAGAAGGGAAAAGCATTAAAGTGCAGAGTTTTTTGAGAGCAATAAAATTTCCTCTCTTTGAGAGGAGAAAATATTTTCTCGAAGCCAATTAATTTTGAACAAATCTGTGAATCTGTGGCTGAAGTTTTTTTAGAATCAGAAGGGAAAAGCATTAAAGTGCAGAGTTTTTTGAGAGTAATAAAATTTTCTCTCTTTGAGAGGAGAAAATATTTTCTCGAAGCCAATTAATTTTGAACAAATCTGTGAATCTGTGGCTGAAGTTTTTTTTAGAATCAGAAGGGAAAAGCATTAAAGTGCAGAGTTTTTTGAGAGCAATAAAATTTCCTCTCTTTGAGAGGAGAAAATATTTTCTCGAAGCCAATTAGTTTTGAACAAATCTGTGAATCTGTGGCTGAAGTTTTTTTAGAATCAGAAGGGAAAAGCATTAAAAGTGCAGAGTTTTTTGAGAGTAATAAAATTACCTCTCTTTGAGAGGAGAAAATAAGGAAGACTATTTGTTGTCCATTTTATAAAAGAAGAATATAATTTTAACAATTTTGAACAAATCCCTTTCTGCCCATCTCGCGCTTTTTGCAGTCAATACATTGTATGGTGCAAGCCATGTTTTGGCAAAAGGTGTCATGCCGGTTTTTCTGACTCCAAATGTCTTTATCCTATTCAGAGCGCTTGGAGCAACTTTATTGTTTTGGATTGTAAAAGCTTTTTTTGTGCGTGAAAAGATTGAACGCAAAGATTATTTTCTATTAGCCGCTTGTGGAATGTTTGGAGTAGCGATCAACCAATTATTCTTTTTTCATGGATTGAATTTATCTTCTTCGATTAATTCTGGAATTATCATGTCTGCCAATCCAATCTTGGTTGTGATCTTGTCTTTTTTTATTCTGAAAGAGAAAATTACGTTGTGGAAATCAATTGGAATAGCATTAGGTGCAGTTGGAGCAATACTATTAACGCTGACTGCAGGAACAGGTAAGGGAGATTCAGTTCTTGGAGATTTATTTCTGTTTATAAACGCTGCGAGTTATGCTGTTTATCTTGTTCTTGCAAAACCGTTGATGAAGAAATATTCTCCTTTGACCGTTATCACGTATGTGTTCACTTTTGGAGTAGGTTTTATTCTTTTGTATCCACCAACGTTAACAGAATTTTTTACGACCAATTTCTCCATAATTCCAGTTAACGTTTGGGTCAAAATAGCGTATGTTGTGGTTGGCGTAACGTTTCTGACGTATCTTTTAACGATGTACGGTTTGAAGTATTTATCAGCATCTGTTTCCAGCGCATACATTTACCTTCAACCAGTTTTAGTGATGTTTTTCGCATATACGTTAAGTCAGTTGGGTGTTGCCGAAGATTACACTGCAACTATAACATGGCAAAAGATTATTTACATGTTGGTGATTTTTGCAGGAGTGTATATCACTTCGGTTAGTGCAATTCGGGAGAAGATGAGCCGAAAGCTTGGCAATTGATAGATTGATATTTTCGATCTTTTAATTTCAATAAACAGTTTGAAAAGATCGATTCTATACTTTATTAATTTTTCTTTAAAACAAAAAAGCTCAACCTTTCAGTTGAGCTTTTCTCATTTTCTAGTTTGTTAATTTTCGAGGAATTACAATTTGATGAATTTTGCTTGGTAAGTTCCTTCGTTATTTGATAATTGTAAAAAATAAGTTCCATTTTCTAAATCAGAAACTGAAATTTCATTGTTCACTACGTTTCCTGTTTTCACAACTGATCCATTGTTGTTAATGATTGAAAATTCAGTTGCTGAAAAATTCGAAATCTTAATTACATCACTTGATGGGTTTGGAGAAAGTTCAAAGTTTGTAGAGCTCAATTCTGAGATGTTCGATAAACTTGGAACCAAAACAGCGTCAAGAACGTGAACAACACCATTGTCAGCTTGAAGATCTGCCACGATAACATTTGCAGTATTGATCATTACGCCACTCATCAAATTAACTGTTACTGATTGACCGTTTAAAGTAACAACTGGACCGTTCATTAGCGCTCCAGATATCACTTCAGAACCAATAACATGGTATAATAAAATATCTGCTAATTCTGGGTTTGCAAGAATTCCAGCTATGTCAGTTCCTAAGGCTGTCGCTAAATTATCAAAAGCTGTATTTGTTGGGGCAAAAACGGTTAATGAAGCGAAAGGATTTGTTAATGCTGGAAGAAGACGTGCCTGAAATACCGCTGCAACTAAACTTGTATGCACTGGAGAACCTATAGCAACGTCAGCTACTGTTAGACTTGGCAAAACAACTGCATTTAAAACATGAACAACACCGTTGTCAGCTTGAAGATCTGCTGTCGTAACTTGTGCTTGATTGATGTAAACATTTGTACCATCAATTGTTACTTTCAACGAGTTAGCCGTGTTCAATGGCGTTGCAATTTGACCGTTTGTTAAAGACGTTGATACTACTTCAGCACCCAAAACATGGTACAATAAAATATCAGAAAGCATAGGCGATGCTAATAATTGAGCAGGAGTATATCCAAGTGCTGTTAAAGCAGCAGTAAACGCATCATTTGTTGGTGCGAATACAGTTAATTGTGACAACGGATTTGTTAAAGCAGGAAGAAGACGAGCCTCAACTACCGCTGCAACTAAAGTTGTATGAACTAGTGAACCTATAGCAATATCTGCTACCGTTTGAACAGGCAATAATACACCATTCATAGAATGAACAACACCATTAGCAGCAATTAAATCCGGCGCCATAACTTGTGCTTGATTTACAAATACGTTACCTCCAGAAGTTCGTGTTAATTTCAACGTATTCGTCAAACTTAAGGGTTGTACTATTGCGCCATTTGTCACAGCTGCTGACAATACAGTGCTTCCTAAAACATGGTAAGTTAAAATGTCAGCCAAATTTGGCAAAGCTAATAATCCAGCGATGTCTGTTCCTAATGCAGTCGCAAGTGCTGTAAAAGCATTGTCGTCCGGTGCAAAAACTGTCAATGTTGCACCGTTTTGCAATGCCACATCTAAACCTTCTTGAATTAATGCCGCTTCCAAATAAGTATGATTAGGGCTAGTTGCAATGACATCGTCAAAAACATTAGTTTGAGCAGAAAGCCCAAACGTTAATAAAAGCATCGACAAAGAAATAGATGCTTTATTTAAATTTAAGGGTAAAAAAATTCGTTTCATATAATTTTGTTTAATAATTAGTTAAAAAGATTAAACAAAATAAGTTCAAAAAAGTTCTTGCGAAATTAAATTTATTTGTAATTTATTTTTTTGAAAACGCTGAAACCTATTATTTATATAGGATTTTGATAATTTTATTTTTTTTAATAAAATACTCATCCTATTGGTTTTAGCTAAGAAGAAGTTGGCGATATCGTAAAACAAAAAGAAATTCCTGCAATTAATGAAGCTGCATATCAGCTGATTTCAATCCAACTAATTTCGATTAACCGTTTATTTTTAGGATATTTTCAGCTAGTTTTTCAGCTTGAACTCTCAGTTCATTCACCGCTGTGCTTTCCCACAGTTCACCCTTTAGGTTTGATCCAAGTGTAAATAGATTTGAATGGTTTTTACCTTCCGAATTTATCAATTGTAAAGTCGTTGCATCAGTTTTTATTCCAAGTTTCAGGGTGTCTTGCACTAAAACGCCATTTAACAGACAGTTTTTCAAAAAACTCGTTTCTAGTTGCATTAAATCTGATTCTGGTCCAGTGCAATTGATGATACGAGATACTTTTAACGTTTTAAGAGTTCTGAGCTTCTTATCGAAATATTCAACATGTATAAAGTCATTATTTTCAATGAAGTCAATAATTTTTCCCGAATTGATATGCAGTTCCCCCTGCATTCTTAATTGTTGAATTTTGTCATGTGAAGATAATGGAATTCGGTGCCGAGCCATTCCCCATAAATGGCGAAGACGTGACATAAAAAGTGCTTTTTCCTTTTCAGAAAGTGCTTTCCATATTTTTTGGGTTAGTGGTCGCAATGAGTCTATTATTGGTTCCGCAGATATGCCAAAATTTTTCGCGAGTTTAATGTGTTTATTGACGAGTTTTAATAGTTCATATAGACTTAAATCAGCATCTAATTCATCGACTAGCATAGAATAAACTAGGACATTTTCACTATGTGGCAAGATATTCAACCCGTTTGGCGAAATAGAATATATTTCACCCTTAAAGCCATTTTCCAATAATCCAAAAACAGTATCAACCATTGTTAATCCGTTCCCAATAATTAAAACAGGTAAATTTTCCTTTGTATTTGTTACCGATTCTAAGACCCATGGATTCTGAAAATAGTTGGGACTTTTGTAAAATTCCATGTTTTTAATTGTTGGATTTCGTGGGTTATGATTCCCCGTAGCGATCACACAATAACGTACATCCAATTTTACTTCATTTTCAAGTAAGATTGAAACAGTTTTTTCTGAAACTTCAAGATCCACCGCAAAACCTTCAATTACGGTTAATTTTAATTGTTTTGTTGCTGCCAAATTTATTGCTGCTTCCCATACATCCTGTAAATAGTCACCATAAAGTTGTCTTGGTAAAAATGAATTTGCTACAAGCTTTGGGTCTTTCTCTTTAAAAAATTTAAGGGACATCACCCAATCCAAAAAGTGGGTAGGTTTGTCTGGAAAAGCACTCATTTTTTGTGCAATGACATTTAATAAATGTTTGTTGGAATAAGGATGGTAAGCAATTCCTTTGTTGAACGTTTCGGTTTTATTAATCACTATTATTTCGCATGGTGCTGAAGCCTTTTCAATGAGTTGAATAGCCGTCATAGTGCCTGCAAAACCTCCTCCAATTATTCCAATTTTTTTCATTTAATTTTTGCGGTTGAAATGTTGAATTTAAGCAATTTTGTTCCAAACCTAAACTGTTTTTTGAAAGATTCATGTGAATGGACAAATGTTTCAATAGATTTATTTGATATCATTGGTCGAAAGGTTGTAAATGAAAAATTTGCAACTATTACTAAAACTGGGATTCAACTAAATACAACGAATTATGCTCCTGGGCCATACATCTTCCAAGTTCATTATTTGAATGAATATTATCAGCTGATACGTAGACAAAGAAAAATCGAAATTCAATAGATAAACAGAGGATAACTATTTTATGCTTGTCAATATACTTTTATATTTATTTCATTGATTAATGCTGTTAACCACCCTCACAGGAATAATTTCAATTTTCATATATGGATAATAGGGTAAAGTTGAAAGTTTTGAATGCACATCCTCAGTATCCTCAGCCATCACTAACATAAAAATCCCAGACATATCGAGTTTAATAAAGTTATCTACGATAGTTCCATTTTCTTCCAACTCTTTAACAACTTCCTGTTCTTTTGGGAGTAATTTCATTCTTGTTTCGGTGTCCAATCCTTCCAATTGGATATTAAGCATAAATTTTTTCATTTTTTTGGTCTTTTTCTTTTCTGTTCATTATTTGTCGATATGCACCGTCCCAAAGGTCAATGCGCTTCTTTAAAGATTCAACAGTTGCTTGAAGGGCCTCTTCCCAAAATTGCTCGTCCTTTCCGCATAAGCTTTCTGTCATTTGTAAAGCTAAATGACTGTGGTGATCTCCGTCAACCTCTATATGTCTTTCAAGGTAATATTTGAAAGTTGAAATACTGTTAGGGAAGTTTTTATGAATGTCGTTTACGATTGAAATAAACATATTTGGAATTAGGTCTTCACGTCCAAAAGTAAAAATTGCTGCTTGCAAATAATCCTTGTTACTTTCAATAATTTTGAATGTAAAATCGACAAAGTCTTTCGCTTCTTTTGGTGCTTGCGATGAGGTAAATGCTGCATTGAAATCATTCGTATTCTTTAATGTTTCAATAAATGTTAGAATGTTAGAAGTGTCAGCACCGCATTGTTGCATAGCGTCAAGATATAATTCAAAATGACTCTTTCTGATGCCATTGTTGTCCACATCTGATTCTTCACCTACAACAATTTCGTTAATAAGATGTCTTGTTTCAGCCGAACCTTTGGGAAACCAAGGAACTGTTGTACACGTTAAGTTACCCTGCAACGTTTTAAGTAATGACATAAAGTCCCAAACAGCGTAAACGTGATATTCCATAAATACGTTCAAGTCTTCTAAGGTTTTAATTTCTGAGTAAACTTTATGATTGATAATCTCTTGTCTTAAGGGTTCAATCGTCTTTTGCAGTTTCTCTATGTGAATTGTCATTTTTGCTTTTGTTTTTTTCTAGAATAACACATTAAATAAATTAATGTTTGAATTTATATGCTTTCGTTTTTTAATATTTGCGCTCTTTATAGCTGAGTCAATGTTACGGTTGTTTTCTGATACAATTACCACAATGAGCGAGCTATGATGCTTTTACCCTTTGTGATGTGTGATATTGATGAATTAAAAGTGTCAGATTAGACGAAGGTACCAAACAAAACGGATGATTCAAAGTAAATGGAAATTCCCGCATAGCGTGAAGACCTAATGTGTGCCAGCTTAAAGTTTGTTGAGTATGCTCAACTTTGACACAGTTTAATAAGCATACATCTTTCAAAAACCTCCCGCTCTTTTATGAAACGTGACTAAAGGGTATTTATTCTTTTATTACTTTAAGTGATTGTTTCAAATTCTCTCCTACACAGAACAAATAAATCCCTCCAGCTAAATTGCCTAAATCAATGATTGTTTCCTCAGAATTTATTCTTCCTTTTAAAATTGTTTTACCCGTATTGTCATAAACTTCATAAGACGCGCCCAAAAGATTTATATCTGCTTTTACATGGATAAAATTTTGAGCTGGATTAGGAAAAACAGAAAATAAATTATTATTGCTTATGTCATTAATGCCTAAAGCACCACAACCTAGTGAAGTTAGTAAACTTGCCCTAGGCGCAACAATAGCTATGGCCCTAATTCTATCTTTCTGTCCTTGTGTAAATCTGTTTACTAAAGGACAATAAGACATGTAGTTATAACGGCTGTTATCCCACACACCAGTTGAAGAACAAGGATTAGTAGTGCCACAATCTCCTTGTTTATGAGGCGGTGTATCGCATACACGATCTCCATCGATAAGACAATCAGTGTCTACTGGACAAGAAACATTACCACCATCTCCATTAAAGGTATGATACAGAAAAAAACCGTGACCGACTTCATGAGGCAATGTTCCACTGTTACTTGTCATAGAGGTAGAAACAATTACTAATCCATCATAAAGTCCCCCAACTGGATACGATGCATATCCAACAAAACTACCATTACATATTTCGCTAACTACCCAAATATTATAATAGTCAGAAACAGGCCATCTGCTTAAGTCTTTTATCGCAGTTTCAGTTGCTCCGCTGCACGGATTACCCGTTGGTGTTATTCCATTCGCTGAATAATTTGCAACACCTGAACCATCAACCCTATTAATGCCGTTGGTTGAATTACCGTTTGGGTCTATACTAGCAAGGCAAAATTCCAATTCAACATCAACGCCTAAACCGTTTACATTTCTAAATCGGTCATTAAGTCCTGCAATAGCTTGTTGAATTTGAATTTCCGAAATATTAGAACCTGTTCCAATAGACTCGCCTAAATGCATAACATGAACAACAACTGGAATGGTGTATAGCGTAGATTTTAAATTAATGTTTGCGTGGTTTTGAGTATTGGCTGCAACGTTCGATTCAAGCTTAAGGATTTGCTTCCGATAAGCAGAATCAGTTTGCATCCGATTTTTATGAATGTAATCCGCGCCGCATTCAGCACTTTGTCCCGTGCCTTGCATTTGAAAAAACAGAAGAGAAATTATTAGTTGAATAAAATTTAAAGATTTTTTCATGTTATACATTTATTATTTTTCTAATCGTTTGGCTTTTCATAATGTTCCCCGTTTTTAGAGTTGTTTCTGGACTCAACTTTTGTTTATTAATTTTCGCGCAGAGACGCATACATTTTCCCCTTGCAGCACCTAAAATACTATTTTCGGCTGTATTTCTTTTCGTTCGTCAAAATAGTATCAATTGCTTCGTCAATAGTTGGGTGCTCAAAGATGAATCCAGCGGACATAAGTCGCTCGGGAATAACCCAACGACTTTTCAAAATTAGCTCAGTTTCTGTCCCAATAATAACTGCTCCAATTTTAAGTAATAACTTTGGTGAAGGCAAACCGAACTTAATGTTCATTCTCTCTCTTAAGATTCTCATTAAAGTCTTGTTTTGAATAGGATTTGGTGATGAGCAATTAAAAACGCCACTTAAATTTTTATTGTCCTTTAAAAATGCAATTATGTTGTACAAGTCAGAAATGTGAATCCAACTAAACATTTGATTCCCATTTCCTTGTTTTCCGCCTAATCCAAATCGTACAAGATTCATAAAGGGTTTCATTACTCCACCATTGTTCCCCAATACTATTGCCATTCTAAGAGCAACTTGTCTTGTTCTTGGTAATTTAAAATCAAAAAATGATTTCTCCCAACTGGTTGCCACATTTACAGAAAAGCCACTGCCAATCTCTCCTTTAGTTTCTGTCATAGCTCTGTCTTCTGCGTGTCGATAAATAGTTGCAGTGCTTGAGTTAATCCAAAGCTCAGGGGGGTTTTTACATTTCAAAATTGCATTTCCAAGAATTGCTGTAGTTTCAGTTCTGGAATTCAAAATGTCTTTTTTGTTTTGTTCAGTGTATCGACAATCTACTGACTTACCGGCAAGATTTATGAGCATTTCTGAATTGTCAATGGCTTCTATTATCGCGTTTTCATCTTCCCAATTCACACTTCCTGTTTGTCTTGAAATGTTGAT
Source organism: Crocinitomicaceae bacterium (assembly GCA_044338805.1). Taxonomy (GTDB): domain Bacteria; phylum Bacteroidota; class Bacteroidia; order Flavobacteriales_D; family Crocinitomicaceae; genus M0103. Next base: position 677 of record JBIIWQ010000034.1, on the reverse strand, counting down.
GATGCTATAACCTAAAGCTGAATATTTTTCAGTTAAATACCTACCGACAAAACCTGTCCCTCCTGCTAAAATTATCTTTTTATTTGTCATTGTTTATCTAAATAACCAAGTAAGTTTGAAATAAAAAGTAAAATGAAAATTAGTGAAAACCCTATGAATAAAGTGTTCATAAGCACTTCGCCAATTTTAAAAATTACCTTCTTTGGAATTTCATACATTGGATAATATGAAAATTGAGTTATGACTTTGCCAGTCCAGTAAGCAGCGATGAGTCCAGTTATAGCCACTGCCAATCCTGTTTCATTTTTTAAATCTTGGGTAAACAAAATGGAAATTAGTCCGAATGAAAAGTTTAAACCTTGAATGTATCTTCCATACGTTTTTGCAATTTCTTGGTTTAGAGGTTTTAGTTTTTTAATATCGTTGTACCAGTCAAAAACAACATGTCTGATATATGGATAAATGATTGCGGTAAACATTTGCCCTATTGCGCCAAGGATAATCAGCCAGTTTGGAATCTCTAATTTAAACATTTGTCAAATTTTTGAGTATTAAATTCAAGTAATAAATGCAACTTTTAGATTGCGTGGTAAAATAAATTTCAAAACAGGAGAGAAATCCAAGAATTCCTCTCGCTGTTTCTAGGAAAGAGTTATTTTACCCCGTTAAATCGCCAA
>JBIIWQ010000273.1:0-3383 GCA_044338805.1 Crocinitomicaceae bacterium | reverse complement strand
AAATTAAACGTTTAGCTATTAAAGCAAGAGATGGAAAAATCACTCCAGACGACATGACTGGTGGAACATTCACTATCACAAATGGTGGTGTTTTCGGATCCATGTTATCTACACCAATTATCAATCCTCCTCAATCTGCTATTTTAGGAATGCACAACATTATTGAGCGACCAGTTGCAATTAATGGCAAAGTTGAAATTCGACCAATTATGTATGTAGCACTTTCTTATGACCACAGAATTATTGATGGGAAGGAATCAGTTGGATTCTTGGTAAAAGTAAAAGAAATGTTAGAAAATCCTGAAAGAATGCTGTTTGGAGCGAAAGATCCTTATGCTGTTTTATTGGGGTTGTAACTTTCAAAAAAATACAGTTAAAAAGCTCACTTTTGTGGGCTTTTTTTATGCAAATCAAAATGTTCAAACGTTTATTAAATTCTTATTTCAATTCCTTTAAAGGACTTCCTGCTGAAGTTTGGTGGTTATCATTGATTACTTTAATCAATCGTGCAGGAACTATGGTTATTCCATTTCTTTCGTTGTACTTAACCAAAGATAAACACTTGTCTCTCGAATTGGTTGGTTGGATAATGACAGCTTTTGGATTAGGTTCTTTATGTGGAGCTTATATTGGTGGGTGGTTAACTGATAAAATTGGTCCATATAAAACCATGATTTTTTCATTAGGTTCCTCTGGTATTTTCTATATATTCACCCAATTTGCAGATTCCTTTTGGACTATAGCTACTATGATTTTTATAGTAGTGCTTTTAGCTGATATTTTCCGTCCTGCATCATTTAGCGCATTAAAGTCTTATACGAATGAAATTAATCAAACAAGGAGTACTTCTTTAATTCGGTTAGCAATTAACTTAGGATTTTCTGTAGGTCCCGCTATCGGGGGCTTACTTATTTACTCAACTGGATATGAAATGTTGTTTTGGGTAGATGGCAGTACGAGCATTTTGGCAATGCTGTTTCTAATTTATGTATTACACCCGAAGCGGAGTGTGAAAATTGAAAAAGATGTTTTTGAAACACTTCCGCAATCAGCATATAAAGATACATTTTATCTTATTTTCATTTTTGGCATCGTGCTTTTTGCATTTGTATTCCTTCAATACTTTTCAACTATCCCTTTTTATTATAGTGAATCCTATAATTTGTCGGAAAAAGCAATTGGAATTATACTGGGATTCAATGGTCTGTTAATTTTTGTGATTGAAATGCCGATAATTCATTATCTCGAAAAAAAGAATTCAAATTCACTCTATTATGTTTTTATAGGAGCGATTTTTTTATTCTTTAGTATTCTTATTTTCCAAGTTGGACATCATATAAGTTTATTATGGATTGGAATGGCATTTATGTCTATTGCCGAAGTAATTGCCTTCCCTTTCGCTAACGCGTATGCACTAAATAGAAGTAAAAGGGGAAGGACTGGACAATACATGGCGCTTTTTACAATTGCGTTTTCAATTGCTCATGTCTTTGGTCATAATATTGGCTTTCAACTAATCAATAAATTCAATTTTGAAATAACTTGGTGGTTCATGATTATTATCTGTTTAATTATGACCATTTTATTTTTTATATTGAAAACAAAAAGTAAGGAATAGCGGTTGATTTATTCTTTATTCAAAACATTATTTTGTTTTTCATGCGCATATCTATATAAATCAAAAAAGCCGACTCTAATGAATCGGCTTTTTTTCAATTATATTTTCTGAAATTAAAATTCAAATGTTTCCATGAACTTAGTAGTAAAATTACCTTTTCTAAAATCTGGGTTATCCATTAACTTCTGATGAAAAGGAATTGTTGTTTTTACACCTTCAATAATGTATTCATCTAAGGCACGTTTCATTTTCAGAATAGCTTCTTCACGTGTTTGAGCAACGCATATTAACTTACCGATCATTGAGTCATAATTCGATGGAATAGTGTATCCAGCGTATGCATGCGTATCAATACGAACACCGTGTCCACCAGGAGAATGGTAAGAAGTTATTTTCCCTGGTGACGGACGGAAATCATTGAATGGATCTTCCGCGTTTATGCGGCATTGAATCGCATGTAAATGCGGATAATAATTTTTTCCTGAGATTTTTTCTCCAGCAGCCAATTTGATTTGCTCCTTAATCAAGTCATAATCAATAACTTCTTCAGTGATTGTGTGTTCCACTTGAATACGTGTATTCATTTCCATGAAATAGAAATCTCTGTTTTTATCCACTAAAAATTCCACTGTACCAACGCCTTCATATTTAACAGCTTTTGCTGCTTTAATAGCTGCTTCTCCCATTTTCTCTCTTAACTCTTCCGTCATGAAAGGAGAAGGAGTTTCTTCTACTAATTTTTGGTGACGACGTTGTATGGAGCAATCACGTTCAGATAAGTGACATGCATTACCGAATTGATCACCAGCAATTTGAATTTCAATATGACGAGGTTCTTCGATGTACTTTTCCATGTACAAACCATCATTTCCAAATGCAGCTCCTGCTTCTTGTCTTGCAGAATCCCATGCAGCTTGCAGATCTTCTTCTTTCCAAACAATACGCATTCCTTTTCCACCACCTCCGGCCGTAGCTTTTAGGATAACTGGATAAACAACTTGCTTTGCATTCTTGATACAATCAGCCATGTCTTTGATCAAACCAACTGAACCTGGAATACAAGGAACACCAGCCTTAATCATTGTTGCTTTCGCATTGGCTTTGTCGCCCATTCCAGAAATTTGCTCTGGTGTTGCACCAATAAATTTGATTCCGTGCTCCTGACATACTTTTGAAAATTTCTCGTTTTCAGAAAGGAAACCATAACCAGGATGGATTGCATCTGCATTTGTAATTTCTGCAGCAGCAATAATGTTTGCAATTGATAAATATGATTTTGAACTTACAGGAGGTCCAATACATACCGCTTCATCAGCAAAACGAACAGGTAAACTATCTTTGTCGGCAGTTGAATAAACGGCAACAGTTTTAATTCCCATTTCTTTACATGTACGAATAATACGCAATGCTATTTCACCTCTATTGGCAATTAATATTTTTTTGAACATACTTGTTTAATTTGTGATTCGGAATTCGGAATTCGCAATTATAAATCCTGAATTTCAAATTGTTTAAGCTGGATCTACTAAGAATAATGGTTGATCATATTCAACTGGAGAAGCATCGTCAACCAATACTTTTACAATTTTACCTGAAACTTCAGATTCAATTTCGTTGAATAATTTCATTGCTTCAATAATACAAATTGTATCACCGTTTCCAACCATTTGACCAACACTGATGAAAGGCTCTTTGTCTGGACCGTTTGAACGGTAGAACGTTCCAATCATTGGTGATTTTACAACGATATAATTTGCGTTCTCAT
>JBIIWQ010000003.1:0-32055 GCA_044338805.1 Crocinitomicaceae bacterium | reverse complement strand
AACAGGAGCTGCTGCTATTGGCGCTGCCGCAACTGGTGCCGCTGCAACTGGAAGAGCTGCTGTAACTGGAGCACTTGCTTGAACATAAATAGGTTGATCATTACCTTTCGATTTATTCTCAGCTTTTATTACAATTTTGAAATCTTTTTGCTCGATTTCAACTTCACTAACCCCTGATTTAGCAACAAATTTTATTAGATCTTGTATTTCATGCAGATTCATATCTCTTAAATTTTATAATGGTAAAAATAGTTTTTTTTATGAATTATACGCCCATTTCAAATAAATTGCACCCCACGTAAATCCACCACCAAAGGCAGATAAAATAAGCGTGTCACCTTTTTTCAATTGACTTTCGTAATCCCACAGACAAAGAGGTAAAGTTCCTGCTGTAGTATTTCCGTATTTTTGAATATTAATCATTACTTTTTCCTTCGGAAGTCCCATTCTATTTGCCGTAGCATCAATGATTCTTAAATTGGCTTGATGCGGAACTAACCAATCAACATCATCACTTGTTAGGTTATTTTTTTCCATGATTTCAGCAGAAACTTCGGCCATATTCGTCACAGCAAATTTGAAAACTTGTTTTCCTTCTTGCTTCACGTAATGCAATCTATCTTCAATCGTTTGATGTGTAGGTGGATTTGCAGAACCGCCTCCTGGCTGAATCAAGTAATTTCTCCCAGCACCATCAGCTCTTAATATAAAATCCAGAACACCTAATCCTTCTTCATTTGGTTCTAATAAAACAACACCTGCTCCATCACCAAAAATCACACAAGTCGTGCGGTCTTGGTAATCAATTATTGATGACATTTTATCTACACCAATAACTAATACTTTTTTGTACTTACCAGTTTCAATGAATTGTGCTCCTGTAGCCAAAGAATAAATAAAGCCTGAACAAGCTGCGATCACATCATAACCCCAAGCATTTTTCATTCCTACTTTATCACAAACGACATTCGATGTGCTTGGAAAAGGATAATCAGGTGTTACTGTTCCACAAATTACTAAATCAATATCAAGTGGATCAATTCCTTTTTTTTCTAACAATTGTGAAACTGCCGCAGCTGCCATATCTGAGGAGGCACCATCTTTCATTATGCGTCTTTCCTCAATTCCTGTTCGAGACAAAATCCATTCATTCGACGTGTCAACAATTTCCGCAAGGTCATCATTGGTAAGGATATGCTCTGGAACATAACCTTGAACTCCTGTAATTGCGGCTGTAATCTTTCCCATAATTAACTAAATGCTTCATTAACCTTTGCGGCTAAACCCGATTGCGCTACTTCAAAGGAATGTAATATCATATTTTTAACGGCAATGCTATTTGAAATTCCATGCCCAATAATCACATTTCCTTTCACTCCTAAGATAGGAGTACCGCCGTAATTTTCATAATTAAATCGATCGAAATACTCATCTTGAATTCCTCTCATTTTCATAAGCGTATAAATTCCTTCAGCTTCTTTCAACACAACATTCCCGGTAAATCCATCACAAACAACAACATCAGCTTTACCAAAGAAAATATCTCTTCCTTCTATATTACCAATAAAATTGATTTCATCAGAATCGGCCATCAGTTTGTGCGCTGCTAAAGTCAACAGGTTTCCTTTCGATTCTTCTTCTCCAATGTTTAATAAGGCCACTCTTGGATTGTCGATACCGTATACATTTTTAGCATACAAAGCACCCAAGACGGCAAATTGATACAAAACATCTGCCTTACAATCTGCATTGGAACCGACATCTAAAAGGATTGATTTCGATCCATCTATTTGGGGCAAAGTGGATGTGATACATGGGCGAATAACCCCAGGAATTGTATTGATTTTATAGATTGCTCCAACCAACATTGCTCCAGTGTTACCTGTACTGGCAAATGCCTGAATTTCTTTTTTTGCAAGAAGATCAAATCCAACAGCGATACTGCTATTCGGTTTTTGAGGAATAGCTCTTGTAGGATGATCCTCCATTGTAATACAATCTGGTGCATGTACAATTTCAAAATCTGCTACATTTCCACCCAACAATAAAAGGCCACTAGAGATTTGATCTCTGTCGCCTAATAAAACGATTGTTACGTCGTCTGGAAGTTCTTTTTTGGCAAGTATTGCTCCTGAAAGGTTCGCTTCCGGAGCAAAATCACCGCCTAAAACATCAATTCCAATCTTCATCAAGAAAGAAAATTAAGTAAAAGCAATAATTAAATTGCTACTTCTTTCTCTGCTAAAACTCTACCTTTATAATAAAGTTTCCCTTCATGCCAGTGTGCATGGTGGAACAAATGCGGTTGTCCTGTTGTTGGACATGTTGCAATATTGTGCGCAACTGCATTCTTGTGCGTTCTTCCTTTGTCACGTCTAGTCCTCGATATTTTTCGTTTAGGATGTGCCATTTTACTTATTTATTTTATTTTAATTCAAATTTTTAAGGGGAAACATACTTGGATTTATTGGCATATCATCGCCGTCATCCTCATCGTCATCCCAATCTTCATCGTCCCAATCATCGTCGTCCTCTTCTTCTGAGTTTTCTGATTTTTGAGGCATATATTTACTCAACAATTCCATCATTTCCTCGTTACATTCACCTTTTGGATGAACTAAACGTGACGGAAGTGAAACAGTGATTAATTCATAAATTGAATCATACAAATTAATTTCATAATCATCTGGATGCAAAACAACCAGTGTTTCATTATCACTTGGCTCGGTGTCAAAGGTGTAAATCAAACGATACTGCCCATTAACTGGAACTTCGTATGCATCATTACAACGATCACATTGCGTTGAAACTGTTCCTTTGATCGTAAATTCACCAATCATCATGGTTCCTTTTTTCTCAAATACAAGCTTCACATTCACATTGCCATTGTGAATAATTGAGTATTCTCTATCTTCAAAGAACGCATCATGAATTTCAAATTCAAATTCATGAAACCCAAGTTTCAAGCCTATAAACGGAATAATATATTCATTTTTCGTCTTCACGCTGAGCAAAAATTGGAGGGCAAAGGTAGCATTTTAAACGTAAAATTGTTCATATCTTTTGTTTTTTTTACGAAAAAGATGATTTAACGCAATGTGATGTGCTACTGCCTATAGAAAACTATTAATTATCAATAAATTACCTTTTCAATTTCTTTTGCTCTCAAACACAGAAAAAACCAAATTACTCTATATCGCTATTGTTTCTTCTTTTTTCTTTTGGACTTATCGCCAAAGGATTTGCAAAAACCTCTTTCGAAAATTTTCTGTTTCTATAAACATCCATTGCAACATAAATCGCATTACGCATAGATTGCTCTGAAGCTTTGTTTTGTCCCACAATATCAAATGCAGTTCCATGATCCGGAGAAGTGCGCACAATAGGCAAACCAGCTGTGTAATTGACTCCATCTTCAAAAGCTAAAGCTTTGAATGCTGCTAATCCTTGATCATGATACATTGCTAAAACACCGTCAAATTGAGAGCGTGCATTTGAACCAAAAAATCCATCTGCAGGATAAGGACCAAAAGCCAATATATCTTCTCCTTTTGCTTGATTAATCGCAGGGGAAATAATTTCTTGTTCTTCCGTTCCCATTTTACCATTTTCACCAGCATGTGGATTCAATCCAAAAACGGCAATTTTAGGTTTTAAAATTCCAAAATCCTTTTTCAAACTTGCTTCAAACGTTTTAATCTTATTCAAGATTTTTTCTTTGGTCAAGGCGGAATTCACATCTTTCAAAGCAATATGCGTTGTAACAAGCGCTACCCTCAAATTTCCAGAAACCATTAACATTAACGCATCATCAACACCCGACAAATCAGCCAAATATTCTGTGTGACCAGGAAATTTAAATCCTGATTTTGCCATTGCTTCTTTCGATATCGGAGCTGTAACTAAAACATCAATTTTACCTGAAGCTAAATCTTGTGTTGCTTGTTCCAATGCTAAAAAAGCATATTTCCCGCCCGTTTCAGTTGCTTGACCCAATTGAAATTCTACCTCATCGTTCCAAACGTTTACCACATTTACTTTGCGTATTTGCGCTTCTTCAGCTGTTCGACAAGATTGGTAATTGAATTCAAGTTCACCTAGTATCTTTTTATAATGTGAGAAAACCTTCGTTGAACCATAGATAATTGGCGTACAATCCAACAGTAATCTCGAATCGTTTAAGGATTTCATGATTACTTCAGCACCAATTCCATTTATATCACCAATTGAAATTCCAACCTTGATAGGATTTGGATTTCCTTGTTCCTTCTCCTTTTCTTTGTCTTTATCCATTATGTTTATTTCTAATCTCAATTAATGCCCCTGAGCTTTACTCCCCGAGTTTATCGAAGAGACTTTATCTATCATTTAATTTTCTTCAAAAAATTGTATAATAAACGAACACCGGCTCCTGTTCCTCCTTGTCCTTTATAATCTTCTTTTGCATCCAACCACGCTGGACCAGCAATATCCATGTGAATATAAGGCGATTTAACGAAATGCTCCAAAAACTTTCCTGCTGTAATCATTCCTGCATTTGGTCCACCAAGATTTTTTAAATCTGCAATTTTCGATTTCACCTCTTTTCCATAATCATCCCAAAAAGGAAAACGAACCACACGTTCATGCGTTTCATTACCCGCTTTTTCCAGAAGTTCAAAATATTTATCGTCAGCATTTCCCATGATGATAGATGCATTTGTTCCGATAGCTTTAACTGCTGCACCTGTTAAAGTTGCCGCATCGATTACCAATTCTGGTTTGTATTTATTAGAATAAGCCAACGCATCAGCCAAAATCATTCGTCCTTCTGCATCAGTATTTAATACTTCAACCGTTGTTCCGTCATACATTGTAACGACATCTCCAGGCGCATAGGCGTTCATCCCGGGACGATTATCTGTTGCTGGAATTAACACAACGACATGCACTTTTAATTTCTGAATTGCAGCCAAATAAACTGCGCCCACCATACAAGCCGCGCCAGCCATGTCACATTTCATGACATCCATCGAACCTGGTGTTGGTTTTAAACTCAAACCACCTGTGTCGTATACAACACCTTTACCAACTAAAACAATTGGTTTTTTGTTAATTGCTTTTTCTGGTTTGTATTCTACAATGGTAAATGTTGGCGGGTCAATTGAACCTTGATTTACAGCAAGAATTCCTCCCATTTTCAACGCTTCAATCTGAGATTTTTGAAGCACTTGAACATTGAAACCTACTTCTTCGCCCAAAGCGACAATGTGTTCGCTAAGTTGTGTTGCATTCAAATGCGAAACAGGTTCATTGACGCGGTCACGTGCCCAGAAAACTGCTTTTGCCATTGCGGCTAATTCATCCAATTTTTTCTGTGTAACTTCAGTTGGAAACAACAGTTCGTTTAAACCATGTGTTTTCTTTTTCTCATCCTTAAAATATTTGATGAATTGATAAGAAGAAAGTAATAAACCTTCACCAACCATTAATATAGCAGCCGTTTCACCTAAAAATGCGACTGAACTATTTTCTTTTGTTAGGAATGAAAAAACTTTAGATCCAGCAACGCGCAATTCTTCGTTTTTTTGATCTTCTTTCACGAAGAACACGAATCCATTTGTCGTCTTCAAAAAGTCAAATTTCTCTTCTCCTTTTTGAAATTTCGTATGATATGAGACAACATCTTTGCTTACTGACGTGTCTAATTTTGTTTTTTTATTGGAAACAATTACGATTGAGGTATCAGCCGTTAATTCTCCGCCATGTTTTAATTGAATCATAGTGAATTCTTTATTTTAACAAAAGTAATGAAGTTCATGAAATAGGGGTAATAAAAAAAAGAGATGTTCAATTATTCGCTCGCTCCGCTGCAGTTGCACTGCTGCGGCACAAATCAAATCCTAATCAATTCTAATCTGCAATCTTAAAGAATTTTAAGATGTTCTTATGAAAATTCCGCAGCAGTGCAACTGCAGCGGAGCAACGTAAGAAAAGAATTCATTATGCAGTAATAATCTCGCTCCGCTGAAGTTGTACTGCTGTGGCTCTTAAAAAGTTCTAATTCTTTTAGTTGATCTTCTTCATATTGTTTTCCGCAGCAGTGCAACTGCAGCGAAGCAATTAACATCGATTACTCTTCTTCAATCATCTCACCTTCTTCAACTTCCTCCTCATCGCCATAATTATTCATGTTGACATCATAGAATTCTTTGTTCAAGGCTTTGCCAAGTTGGTAATTGGTGATAATAATGTCCAAAAGATTTTCTCTGTACTTGATTTCCTCTTCTAAGTTCGGAAGATTTGGATTCAAGCAAATGTCTCCTAAGTATTTGGTTTTTGAAAGGTCGCCACCTAACCAGCGTCCGTCACGTTTACCCATGACATAGTTTCCAACCAAGTTTAGTTTACCATACGGATCATAATATTTCCAAACACCTGTTGGCAAGCCATCTTTCATCCAACCTTCGTTTTGAAGAACTCCATTGTCATAATGATTTCTTACATAACCGTTCATGCGGTCAATCGTATCTTTTCCTTGCCAGAAAGTCATGTATTGGCGGATTTCATAATGATCGGTGTGCGAACAATCGTATTTTTCAAATTTCTCAATGATGTAACTTTGGCTAATGATATCGCCAGCTGCATTAAAGTCAATCATAATTCCTTTCGATTTAAATTGAATAGAATCATTAACAGTGATGATTGTATCGAAATAATCAGCTTCGTACAGCATTTCTCCTTCGTAGCTATAATATTTCCAACAGCCCACTTTTTTACCTGATGAAATTCCACCATCTCTGGCAATTGAATCATTCGGATAATACTTGGTAATGTGGTAATCTATACTTTCTTTGTTCACGAGGCTTGGTCGACCATAATAAGGTCGTTCATAATATTCTCTGCCAATCCCCAAAGATGAAAGGACTTTGTCTAAACTTTGGGAACTTGTAATATCCGTTGGTTGGAAATAAATTGAATCTCTCCAATCAAACAAATAGCGCACACTTAATTGATTTTCTTCCCAAATTTTCTCTTCAACGGGATAAGAATAAAGGAATTTCACATAATGATATTTGAAACCTAATGTATCAATTGCTTCATAATCGTCAATTGGTTCACCATTCAAGAAAAATCCTCTTTTCGCTAATTTACCATTTGTATGATAAGAACGTGATTCACCTTGTAGTAGGCCATTTTGGAAATTAAGATCGAAAAGCAATAATGAATCTTGTCCTTTAAGTGTTAAATAGGTTCTGACATAGCCATCTAAAGAACCGTCTTTATAATTTAAACTCGTATAAGCAAGATTGTTTCTCTCGAATGCAGGACCTTCTCTATATCCATCTTTATAGATTTCTTGTTCGTTCAATTCGCCCAACCAATTGTATCGGTTTGATTGACCGTTTGCAACACCATTTTTATACTCCTTTGTAGAATACAAATAATGTGTTTTTCTTTTTGGCATTGAATCTTGAAGATAATCTTCTCTTTCATAATCAAGGAAATCATACTCAGTATTAGGATACAAGTTGTCATATTCTTTAAAAGTTCCATTAACCATTCCTTTTTCAAATGGAATTTCATATAAAACTTTTCCAAATTGATCTTTTATTGTCCATAATCCTTGAGGCAATCCATCGCTCATAAAACCATTTATTTGCTTGGCAAAAGGCCGAACTTTTTTTTCAGAATAGCTTTTTCCATCTTCCATTTCATATTCATAATTGTCAGAATAAGGATATTCAACATATTCTCCTATAAAACCTGCAAATAGTGTAGAATATATGTTGGCACCAAAATCTTCGTCAATTTCTGAACCATCTATTGTGTTGAGTAAAACTTCATTTTCAATTTTACCCGTTTTTTTATACTTAAGAATCGATTTATTCAATGTTTTCGTCATGGTATAAGAGCGAGGCAAAACGATTTTTATTTTTTTTCCTGGCTTGTAACTAAAACTTTTTTCATTCATTAATAAATCTAATTCACCTGTAAATGGTTTATCATTTTTCTTGAGGATATATTCCTCTGTCATTATGAAATCATCACTAAATACGTTAATATTTCTTTGAGGTATAGAATCTTTAACAACATATTCACTTAATGATGCTGAAGTTGTAGTTTTAAGCGTTAAATCACCAATTTTGTAATTCTTGAATCCTGTCCAACTTTCGTACGAATCACTGAACTGTATTTCTGCACTCAATGATGGTTTTCCTGTTACTGAATACGATTCAAATTTCAATGTTTTATCAATTGGAAAATAGTTTCTAGTATACAACAAACTTGAATCTTCTTTGAACCAAGATCTAAAAAGAACAAGCGAATCTTTTTGTTCGAATTCTAACGTATCTAATTTATCATAGAAATAATATTTCCCATATCCTCGGTCTTCAGCGATATAACCATCAATGGTAACATATTTCAACTTTTCTGGTTGAAAATTTATACGTTTGAACTCTCCTTTAGCATCAAACACTATTTCATTGAACAATTTACCATTGTAATCATAAATTGATTGCACAAAATGATTCGAATCAGAAACAAAAGAGATTACGTCATATGGATTCCCATTGTCCCAAAAAATAGTATCTTCTTCAACTAGCTGACCATCTATAAAGTCATAGTGTACCATTAATTGTCCATTTGGATACCTTTTCTCATAAACTCCATTATAATAAAATACTACACCAAGGCTATCAATTAGTTTAGACATGCTCACATAATCGTCCAAATTGGCATCATAAATTAGATTTTTAAAAATACTTGATTCATCGTCATAACCTCCATCATAATAGTCTTCCTCACCATAATACTCTTCACCGTAGTAATCTTCTTCATAATCACCACCATCGTATGAAGTAACTTTCTCTTCATCTAATTCAAGATCCACTTCTTTTGGATAATTTATCCCAAACATTTTTGAAAAGGAGATATAGGCATCATATTTTGAATCAAAGTCAAACGCAGGATTATAGTCTTGATCCGTTATCAACCGCATTCTAATCAAAGGAGTATGAACAACCATTTCGTCTAACGTTGGCGTATACAACCAGGTAATAACAGAATTATTTCTATTACGTTTGCGAGTTTTACCTTTTCCAGTGTATCCAACCGTTCTTTCCTTCCACTGGCCAACTGCTTCGTTATTTTTGTATGCTCCTTCGAGAATTGGATTCAAAGAATTCAAATAACTTGCATAGTATCCGTTTTTAAAACCAGCTATATAGTTTACAATTTCTATCGTGGTATCCATATCTGGATATCCTCTGTCAACATACATTTTTTTATCAATTTTCCCTAAGCTATATGGCGCCTTACGACTTTCTAAATACCATTCTCCAACTTTTAATCCTTTTTCAAATTTTCCTTTTTTCAAGGTATCTCCTTGGACATTTAACCAAAAAGCATCCCCTTCTAACATGTTGTCTTTGATAGAAAAATATCCAGAAATTTTTGATTCATTGAATTCTAATCTTCCATTCTTTTTTAAAGGAAAATAACCACTAAAATATTGAACATATTTGCCATCTGGAATAACATCTAAACTTGGTATTATATCATTTTCCAAGGTATAACGTTGTTCCAAAAGTGGGAATGGATTTTGGCGCACTGCTTTTTTAATTTTTCCATTGAAATGATATTGATCACCACGGAATTTTTTACTTTTTAATGCTTGAAAGAAAATTTTTCTTTTACTTTTTCGAAAGTCTTTTTTATTAAAATCTTCTCCAAACGTCTCAGCATAATAATCTCTATAAGAATACCTTTGGCCTCTTGATCTTTTAACAGCCAAGTAATAATTGCTATGTACAGTTACTGGATTTTCAAATGGATACACATAATATGCAACACCATTTATTGTGTCTTGCTCAATTTTTTGTCCAGAACTTATAAATACATTGAAAAATAAAAAGGAAATAAGCGTAATTCCTTTGAAATTGTTTTGGATAGTTTTATTCATACGTTATTAATTCTATTGCAAGACGTGCAGTTTTATCCTGTTGATTTTCTTTTCTATGAATAACTTTAATAGGTCTGTTCAATTTATCTAATTTTATTTCCGTAACAATTCTCGTTAAAAAAAGTTTTCCTGAGAACGTAGAATCAATATAGCCGTTACAAAATCCTTTTTGGTCATACATGACGATTCTTTTGTTTTCAAACGGACTCTCCCGCTTTATTATTGTTTCAATTCTTTTTGAAATTAGATTATAATTGAATTCTTGAACATTCTTTTCATTGACTTTATTAATAACATTGTATTGCTTCACCGGTGCCAATGGTTTTCCAAGCACAATTATATCATTTCTAGTAGGTTTTAAGATAGTATCTACAGATAAGGGTCCCCAATATTTTTTGTTCAACATATAATACAAATAGTTACCGGATTCAACTTCTTGATACGCTAAGAATTTTTCTGTTTGTTTTACCCTTTGATGTATAATATATGGGAAATCAACATTTTCATCTTCTGTAGATTCGAGTTGCATACTATCCTTCAATTCAATAATGTCAGCAAATCCATATTTATCTTTCAACGATTTGTAGATAAAAGAAAAGTTTCCAATTTGCTCATCATCATAAAAAAATGAAAAATTTAATTCTTTTAATTGACCGTTGTCATAAAACCAATACTCTCTTTTTTCTCTTGGAATATCACTTTTCAAATTATTAATATCAAGAGAATCTTCTAATTCTATGAAATAAAGACTCCTAGTCATTTTTTTGATTCTATATTTTGAAACCAATGAATCATTGAACCATAAGGGAAAAGAAACAAATTTTTCTTCATCTGTAAACATGATATTCATATTAAAAAGGAAAGGAGTTCCTTTTTCTGAAGAATTTTTCTGAATGCGCTTATCTGTTCTGCTGCACGCAGAAAAAAACAAGGCAACTAATGCTAATAAATAAACAAATCTTATCATTTAAGCGTTAAATTAAAAACAATCTTTGAAATGTTGCAATTTTTGAATTTTTTAAGCCGTGTTTTTATCTGTATTTTTGCCCTATGATTGATGTAATTAATGAAAGACCGATAACCGATTGGATGCCTTTAACCAAAAAGGAAATCGAAAAGCGTGGTTGGGACGAATTGGATATTATCCTTGTTTCTGGAGATGCGTATGTGGATCATCCATCTTTTGGAACTGCCGTAATTGGTCGCATAATGGAAGATGAGGGTTTTAGAGTTGGTATTATTGCTCAGCCCAACTGGCAAGACGATTTACGTGATTTCAAAAAACTTGGGAAACCAAAATATTTCTTCGGTGTAACTGCAGGTTGCATGGATTCGATGGTCAATCATTACACAGCAAACAAACGCTTAAGATCAACTGATGCATATACACCTGGTGGAGCAGCAGGATTTCGTCCAGATTACCCAACAGTTGTATATTCAAAAATACTCAAGGACCTTTTTCCCGATGTTCCAATAATGATTGGTGGAATTGAAGCTTCCCTTAGACGAGTTACACATTATGATTACTGGCAAGACACGCTGAAAACTTCTATTTTAGAGCAATCAGGAGCAGATATTTTGGTTTATGGAATGGGTGACCAGCCGTTACGAGAAATGTTGCAATTACTTAAAAAAGGCGTTCCATTTTCAAACTTACATACGATTAAACAAGTTGCTTTTCTTCAAAATAAGGACGAAGAATTGCCAAAAAATAAGAATTGGGAGACTGTTGAATTAGCGAGTCATGAAGAATGTCTTGAAGATAAAATTAAATATGCTTCGAATTTCAAAATTGTTGAAGTAGAATCGAATAAATGGGAAGCAAATCGTATTATTCAACATGTTGGAAACCAAACACTAGTAATAAATCCACCTTATAAAACGATGACAGAAAATGAGATAGATCGTTCATTCGATTTACCTTATACGCGTTTACCTCATCCAAAATACAAGAAAAGAGGAGCTATTCCGGCCTATGATATGATTAAGTTTTCCATCAACATGCACAGAGGATGTTTTGGTGGATGCAGTTTTTGTACCATTTCAGCGCATCAAGGAAAATTCATTGCTTCGAGAAGTGAGAAATCTATTTTACAGGAAGTTGAAGAAGTTACCAATCACCCAGATTTTCGCGGGTATATTTCTGATTTAGGTGGTCCTTCAGCGAACATGTATAAAATGAAGGGAAAAGATGAAGCAATTTGTGCGCGTTGTTCTTCACCTAGTTGTATTCATCCAGTGATTTGCAACAATTTGGATACTTCACACAAGCAAATGACGGAATTGTATCGCAAGGTTGATGCCAATCCGAAAGTTAAAAAAGCATTTGTTGGTTCTGGAATTCGATATGATTTATTAGTAGATGATTTCAATAAGAACAATGACGATGGAAATCACGATGAATATATAGAACAAGTTATTACGCGTCATGTCAGCGGTAGACTGAAAGTTGCTCCAGAACATACATCAGATGCAACACTTCGTGTCATGCGAAAACCATCGTTCAAATATTTCCACAAATTCAAGGAGAAATACGATAAGATTTCTGAGAAACATAATTTGAAACAACAGTTAATTCCTTACTTCATTTCGTCGCATCCTGGTTGTGAGGAAGAAGACATGGCTAATTTAGCTGCTGAAACAAAGGACATGGGATTCCAATTGGAACAAGTGCAAGATTTTATGCCAACGCCGATGACTGTTGCTGAAGTGATTTATTACACTGGTGTTCATCCATATACGTTGAAACCAATTAAAACTGTTAAGACGAAAGAAGAGAAATTGAGTCAAAATAAGTATTTCTTCTGGTATAAACGAGAAAATCAAGATTGGATTCGTCAGCGTTTAACGCAAGCAAAAAGACCTGACTTAATCGATAAACTACTCGGAGATCAGCAAAAGCCTTCTGAGAAAAAAGTGCCTAATTGGTTGGAAGGGCGCAGAAAAAGATAAAATATTCAGTTTTATTTAAGGAACTTAAAAATAATAATGCATTCGATAGCTTTGAACTAATAAAATAGTACACAAAAAAATCCCGATTGAATAAACAACCGGGATTTCAAAAGATATAAATTTTATCTTATGCTTCAGTAACTTCTTCTGATGCTGCTGCTTCAGGAGCTGCTTCTTCAACAACTTCATCATCGTCATCGTCATCAGCAGGTTTAGTAGCACCACGTGCCATTTTAACCGAAACAACAACTGCATTTGCAGGATCTAATAATTGTACTCCTGGAATGTTCAAGTGGCTAACACGAATAGATTGACCAATTTTCAAACCTGAAATATCAATTGTAATTGCTTCTGGAAGATCTTGAGGAAGACCTACGCAATTCAACAAACGGAAAACTTGCATTAATTTACCTCCAGCAATAACACCACGAGATGAACCTGTTAATTTAACTGGCAATCCAATTTGTACTGGTTTTGTTGTACTCAATTCCAAGAAGTCAACATGCAAAATAGTGTCTTTCATTGGGTGACGTTGTAACTCACGAATAATGCTATTCGCTTTTTTACCATCGATATCTAAATGTATTTGAAATACATCTGGTGAGAAAAAGATTTTCTCGATATCATTTCTCTTTACTGCGAAGTGAGTTTGCTCACCTTGACCGTAAAGAACACACGGAACCATTCCTGCATTTCTTACTGCGGCAGCGTCCTTCTTCCCTACGTTCGTTCTTAACGAACCGCTCAATTGTGCTGTTTTCATTTGTATTTATTTATGAGATTATAAAATGTGAACTAATGGACTGATTATTCACCATGCGACGAATCACATCAGAGAATAGATCTGCGACAGAGACAACTCTAATTTTGTCGCTTTTTTGTTTTAATGGAATTGTATCAGTCACAATCAATTCCGTTAATTTTGAATTTTCAATACGCTCAAATGCTGGACCAGATAACACGGCGTGTGTACAAAATGCACGAACACTTAAAGCGCCATTTTCCATGAAAAGATCTGCAGCTTTTGTCAATGTACCAGCAGTATCACACATATCATCGATAAGTATAACGTCTTTTCCGCGAACATCACCGATAACTGTCATCTCAGCGATTTCATTTGCAACTTTCCGTTGTTTATGACATATTGCTAATCCAGTATTTAATTTTTTAGCGTATGAATTGGCTCTTTTCGCTCCACCAGCATCGGGTGCAGCCATTATTAAATTGCCGTTATTTAATTTTTCCAATTCGGGAAAGAATATCGTAGAAGCAAACAAGTGATCAACAGGAACTTCGAAGAACCCTTGTATTTGATCAGCATGTAAATCCATTGTCATTATTCGGTCAACACCAGCAGCCATTAACATATTAGCAACCAATTTTGCTCCAATCGCAACTCTTGGTTTATCTTTTCTGTCTTGACGAGCAAAACCAAAATAAGGAATAACAGTAATGATTTTTCTAGCAGAAGCTCTTTTTGCGGCATCTACCATCAATAACAATTCAAATAAATTATCACTAGGTGGCATTGTAGACTGAATGATAAATACATCCTGACCTCGAACCGTTTCTTCAAAAGAAGGTTGAAATTCACCATCACTAAATTCTTGAACCTTAACATCACCTAGTGGAATGCCATAGCCAGCTGCAATGTTTTCAGCTAAATGCTTTGAAGCCCTTCCAGAAAAAATTTTTACACCTATTGACATGATATCCTTATTGAGGGCGCAAAGGTAGGGAAATTATCTTGAAGAATTGCGTAAAACCACTTGAAAAACTTGAACTTTAACAGAATAAGTGGTAATTTTTGCTTCCAATTCAGAATAAAACATGTGTTTTAGAAATTCATCTACGTCGAGAAATTGGTTTTAATAAGCGATTAACGATACTATTTTGAAGTTACTAAATCATAATTTAATCTCCTCGTATTTGAAATTTTGTCATCAGCATTAAAATTCCATAATCCGACTTGTTTTCCTTCGTTGTATTTTCCTTTACATTCCAACCTGCCACTTCCGTAATAGAAAACCCAATCACCATCTTGCATATCGTTTTTAAAATTCCCTTCGGTTTCCAGTATCCCATTTGGATAATACCAAAAAGCTTTTCCAGACTTTTTCCCAAAAACAAAATTTCCCTTCAGTAATATTTTTCCATCTTCATAATATTCAATTATTTGGCCATTTACCTTTCCATAAATGAAATTCAACGTAGCAAATAATTTCCCGCTAGGATAAAATTCCATCTGCATTCCATGCTTTTGTCCATCGATAAATTGCACTTTAAGAATAAGGCTGCCGTTGGCATCATAATATTTAAAAAGTTCTGAATAAAGCTTAGTAAAGCTTGAATCCTTATAAACACGTTGATCTATTTCATTAAATACTTGAGCGCACACCAAATAATTACTTACACAAATAATCACGGTTAAGAAAAGAGTTTTCATAGCTTATGAGTTTAACCATAGAATTACAACATATGAGAAAGTAACAAATAAGATGAATTACTGATAAGACTGCGATTATTATTTATCTTAAAAAACTAGAATTTTAGCAGAATATGTCGTAATTTTTTGCTTCCTATTGAGAATAAAATATGTGTTACAGTAATTCGTCTACGTCAAAAAATATTGAATTAGACAAAAAATACGGGAAGAAAATCCCAAAAGGAATGGATGAAACTCCTGTGTTTTTTTCTTCTGGATTCAGCTATCCAACTTGGCGTATAGTGACGAAAGAATCAACTTTGGAAAACATGAATTGGGGATTAATTCCTTCGTGGTTCAAGGATGCAGATTACAAAGACATTGCATCAATGACGTTGAATGCACGCGTTGAAACGGTCGGTGAAAAAGCAAGTTTTAAAAACCTAATTCATCGCAGTGAATGCATTGTTCCTTCTACGGGATTTTTTGAATGGCAGACAAGTGGCAAAGAAAAGATTCCTTATTTTATTCGACCAGCTAATGGACCAATTTTTTCAATGGCAGGATTATATGATGAGTGGTTAGATCCATTTCTGGGAACTGTAAGAAAAACTTTTACAATCTTAACATGTCCAGCAAACGAATTAATGGCTGAAATTCATAACTCCAAAAAACGCATGCCTGTTATTTTAGAAACATCGCAAGAAAATTTATGGTTGGAAGGCAAAATCGATCTTAAAGACATGTTGATGCCAATAGAATCTGCATGTATCACAGCTCATGAAGTCAGTAAGAAAATAATTTTAAGTAAAGAAAATAATATCTCTGAAGTACAATTACCATTTGAAAATTCATTTTTTACTCAAGGAGAATTATTCTAATTGGAATTGGATTTCTTTCTTTTATTGACTTGAAAATCTCGGTCATTAATCAAAACGTATCTTAAACTGATGAAAAAAGTATTTGTTTCTGCAAAATTTACTGATCTTGATAAAAAATGATAGCCCGTTTGTAAGTGAAAACCAACTAATTTAAATCCAATAACGGGTGTAAATCCCAAACGAGTCTTGGTGAAATCCGTTCTCAAAACAAGATTTCCACCATACGTTAAACCAATTCTGTTTGGCTTAATCCAATAACCTAAATCATACCCCAAAACGTTGTATTTGAAGTTATAATTAATACCCATATGTATGGCTTGATTAATCGATGATGATAATTTTACCTTTTTCCATTGCCTTTCTACTCCGAATTCGGCAACTGTATATTTACCTCGTTGAACACCAATATATGGACCAGTTTTTTTCACTTCAATGTTGAACTTTTTTTTCATTAAAAAACTTGGCTCCGGAGCACGTTGTGCGCATGTTGTTCCAAAAAGGAATAAACTTAAAAAGCTAATTTTTATTGGCAACATACTCATCATGAATTTTTTTTATTTCAACAGCGTTAGTCGCATCTATTCCAAGACTGTCAGCAATCTCTTTCGCTCTTAAAACTTCTACAACCGAAAGTCCAGTACTGTCACTTTCAGCTTTAAACGCATTTTTCAAGAAAATAGTACTGTTGTCCATTCCTGGAATTGAATAGGTTGAAATAGCCTTTACTGGATTGTACATCAATGAACTTTCCTTTTTCTCTTCGGGAAAGAAATCGCTTTTTTCATCATATGATTCAGTAATAACGAGTATCACACTTAGAAAATAGAGCATTTTCAACACTCCAAAAAAGAGACCGAAAAATTTATTTATTGGTGTTAAATGAACAACTTTTACCAATTTTTCTATCGTTTTGCCAGCGAAATAAACCATTGCTCCAACAGCCAAAAAAATGATTGTAAAGGAGATTATGGGTAAATATTCTGAATTCCAAGAGAATGTTTTCTTTAGAAATGCAGCTACAAAATCAGAGAAGTTTATACCAGCATATAATCCAACAAAGAGCGCAAGTAAGGTAAAAACTTCAATTATTAAACCGTGTTTAAACCCTTTGTATCCAGCGTAGATTAGAGGGATAATAATAAGAACATCTATAAAATTCATAGAGGAAAATTACACGAAAAAAGCCTACCATAAATCGATAGGCTTTGTATTTCTTAACGTGATATTGTTAACCGTTTTTGCAAACTAACATTTAAATAATCACATTTTACATAGAACTCGGGGAAATGTATAGTCCCTAAGGGACAAAAACGCAAATGGAAACACATTTGCTATAGTTATGCAGTCCCTACGGGACATTTTCCGTTTTATCGAACAAGTTACAATTCGAATAATTTTTTCTGAATTAAGTAATTTACTTTTTCACCAATGTCCCGTAGGGACTATATCGCTCTAGCAAATTTCAATTTGCGTGAATATTTTTTGTCCCGTAGGGACTATACATTTTCACAAAGACCTAATTTTCAATTTCTTATACAACTATTAATCACAATCTGACATCAACTCAGTTGTAAAGGATAATTCAACTTCCGACCAAAGTTTAGATTTACCATCTGTTCCAGTATGTAAGTCTTTGCATTCTGTGTTTAATGTCGTAATACCGCTTCCAGCATTCCATGTCAATACATCAATTGTTGCAGTGAAATCAAAAACGCCATCTTCTAAAGTATACTTTCCAACAACATCTTTTTTTATTTTATTCATTTCAATTTCGATTGTTGCTTTTCCATTATCACTTAATGATTTAACTTTTCCCGTAATTGTAGGAGTTGAGATTGTCCCAAAGAATAATTTAGCAATTTTACCATTTCTCTCTTCATTTTGTGTTTCCACCGAGGCTGTTTCAATAGAAAATGTCAATGATTCAATCATTTTTTTAGGATCGTCAGATTTCTCCATTCCTTCAATAGTGATTTTATTAAAAGTTCCTGCTACACCTTTTTTCTCAGTAAATTTAAAAGCAGTCCATTCGAGAACTGTACTTCCAGAATTGTAAGAATAAAA
The DNA here is from genome assembly GCA_044338805.1 of Crocinitomicaceae bacterium. GTDB lineage: Bacteria > Bacteroidota > Bacteroidia > Flavobacteriales_D > Crocinitomicaceae > M0103. The sequence goes on along the minus strand of JBIIWQ010000003.1, from coordinate 13,787 downwards.
ACAATTTTTTTCTTGTTGGCTTGAATCTTCAACTGTTTTCTTGTCGCCACCACAACTTGACAAACCAATTGATAAGGCACTAATTGCTAAAAATAAGATGTGTTTTTTCATGAGATTTTTTTTTTGTTGAAATTACAAATTTGCAGTCGAAAACAGATTGTTTTATTTGAAAATTATTTCATTCAATAAGTCAGCACACTTTTGTATTTTTGTATTCATGGATTTTGACATTGAATTACGTTTTCAGAAATTGAAAGCAAGCTTAGAGGAAAAATTTGGAGAAGGAATGGACGTTCAAGCGATTCTTTTTCTAATTGGCGTGAACGAGCTGGGAAGTGGATATCGAAATTTTTCTAAAAGTGAAAAAACAGATTTATTCCACATTGCAATTTGTACTTTGTTGGAGCCTTATGGTTATTATGAATTCCTGGGACATGATGAAGAAAATTGGCCTCATTTCAAATTAAATAAGGAATTACCACCTTTGGAAGACAGAGAACAGCAGCATTTATTAAAAGAATCTATGTTGGATTATTTCATTCAGAATGATTATTTCACAGAAAACTCTGAGATAGCTTAAAGCACTATATTTACAACTTATAATAAATTTATACAATGGATTTTTTAATCAAAGCAGCACAACTAATTCTTTCACTTTCAATTCTTGTTGTTCTCCATGAATTTGGACATTTTATTCCTGCAAGGATCTTTAAAACGAGGGTAGAAAAGTTCTATCTTTTCTTTAATCCTTGGTTTTCTCTTTTTAAGAAAAAAGTAGGTGATACAGAATGGGGAATTGGATGGTTACCATTGGGTGGTTATGTGAAAATTGCAGGAATGGTCGATGAATCGATGGACAAAGAGCAATTAGCTTTACCTCCGCAACCCTGGGAATTTAGATCAAAACCAGCATGGCAACGTTTGATTATTATGATCGGTGGAGTTACTGTGAATCTATTGTTAGGGATTTTTATTTATATCTGCGTTATGTTCGCCTATGGTGAAGAGCAAATTAAGCCGACAGATTTAAAAGCTGGAGTTGCAATTAATCCCTATTTAAAAAAATATAACCTTCAATCGGGCGACAATATTCTTTCAATTGATGGAGAAAAAATCAATCATATAAACGATATCAATAATATCATCATGTTACGCAATGGGAGAAAGTTATCTGTGCAACATGCTGATGGCAAAAATGAAATTGTCATTTTACCAGAAGGAATTGATTATGAATTGTTTCAAAATGGCGCTTTTCCAGCAATTGCCTTGCGTCACAAGTCAAATGAGATTGATTCAGTAATGGGAAAAACCCCAGCGTTAGCTGCAGGATTATTAAAGGGAGATAAAATCATTGCCATCAATAAAGAAGCTGTTGTTTATTATGATGATATTCAGCGCTTGTTGTACGCTTCAAAAAACAAAAAAGCGGAGTTAACTATCATCCGAAAAGGTGAAGAGAAAATATTAACAACAAACGTTAAACCAGAAGGAACAATTGGATTTGCGGTTAAAACAACAGAATATTTTGACGAGAAAAGTATTAAACATGTTGATTATAGTTTTGGCGCAAGTATTGGAAAAGGCATTGACAAAGGATTTCACACGTTGGGTGATTATGCATCTCAATTGAAATTCATTTTCACTAAGAAAGGAGCAACATCAATTGGAGGATTTGGTGCAATTGGAGGAATGTTTCCTTCAACTTGGAATTGGCAAATTTTCTGGATCAATACAGCATTGATTTCAATCATCCTTGCCTTTATGAACATACTTCCAATTCCAGCGTTGGATGGCGGACATGTAGTGTTTTTATTGTACGAAATTGTAACGGGTCGAGAGGCGCCTCAAAAAGTATTAGAAGTAGCTCAATACATTGGTTTTTTCCTTTTAATGGGACTTCTATTATATGCCAATGGAAATGATTTGTACCGTTGGTTGATGGGTTCCTAATTGTTTTATTGAGATATCTTTATTTAAAAAATTAAATTAATTAGATTATGAAGAAAATTATTTTATCACTTATTTTTGTAGCTTCTACAGTAATTACATTAGTTGCTCAACTTACAGAAGGTCATATTACTTATAAGATTGAAATGTCGTCGGACAACCCTGAAATGGAAATGGCAGTAGGAATGATGCAAGGTTCAACATTGGATATTTTATTCAAAGACAAAATCACTCGTTCAGAAATGAAAATGGGTACCATGATGAATATGACAACAATTACAGATGAAAAATCTGGAGAACTTCTTATGTTGATGGGAGGAATGATGGGAAATAACGCCATCAAAACTACAACTGCTGAGATGACTGAAAATCAACCAGAAAAGCCAAAGTATGATGTTGTGTTAAGTGATGAAACAAAAACTATAGCAAAGTATGTCTGTAAAAAAGCAATATTAACAAATGAAGAAGGTGGTGAAACGATTTTTTGGTACACGAATGATATTGAAGTTTCTAAAAAAGGTCAAAGCTATTTAAACGAGGATGTACCAGGTTTTCCAATGCAATTTGAAATAAATAATGGTGGAATGAAAATGTCAATGACCGTAACTACGATTGAAGAAAAATTAGATAAAAAATCAACGGCATTATTCAAAATGAATATCCCAGAAGGTTATAAAGAAATGACATTAGACGATTTAAAGAAAATGGGGATGTAACTGATTTGAAAATTCAATGATTTGAAATTCGAAAAAAGGTGATTCATAATTTGAATCACCTTTTTTGTTAATCAATATTTTTTTAATAATTCAATCGTGACGAGCACCTTTAAAAATATTAAATAAATGCAAGACAAATGGGAAGATTGCTTCCATCGATTCAGTGGCGCCTTTTGTTGAACCAGGTAAAGCCAAAATGAATGTTTTACCCTTTACACCAGCGACGCTTCTCGACAACATCGACAAAGGTGTTCTTTCTTGTCCATAACTTCTAATTGCTTCTTCAATTCCAGGGATTCGTCTATCGAGAAGAGGAATAATTGCTTCTGGTGTAATATCACGCACAGATAAACCCGTTCCACCTGTATAAATCAAAATATCTGTGCATTCGCCGACGTGCTTATTCAAGATTTGTTGAATATCTGCAATTTCATCAGGGACAACAACGTAATCAATTACGTCCACTGAACATGTATTCAATTTAGCGATGATTGCTTTCCCTGCTTTATCTTCTTTGACACCTGCATTAATCGTGTCTGAACATACAACAACAGCCGCTTTCAATCCAAGACTTTCAAATTTATTTTTCCAATCTGATTTACCACCTTTTTTCTCAACGAGTTTGATATTGTTAATTTCAATTCCCTTGTCAATCGGTTTCAACATGTCGTACATTGTTAAAGCAATCACACTTGCGCCGTGCATTGCTTCCACTTCAACACCCGTTCGATAAATACATTTAACTTCTATTTCAATGAAAATGTTCAGTCCTTCAATTCTGTAACTAACTGCTGTGTATTCAACAGGTAATGGATGACAATCAGGAATCATGTCGGCTGTCTTCTTAACGGCAAATAATCCTGCTGTTTTCGCCATTTCAAAAACATCCCCTTTTGGCACCAATTTATTGACAATTGCGTCAATTGTTTCTTGCTTACTCACTGTTACAATTGCCTGAGCAATAGCTACTCGAAGTGATTTATTTTTATGTGTAATTTCTACCATTTCTTTTAAATATTGACTTTCCAAACGTGTGATGAGTCTGCGAACAATTCCTTGCCAAATACTGGTGCTTTTTCTTTTATATCTTCAACAATAAATTCAATTGCTTTTTGTGCCATTTTTCGATGTTTGGACGAAACGAAAACAAACAAACAAATTTCACCAGTTTCGACAACACCAGCACTGTGATAAATGTGCATACACACAAGTTCAAATTGTTGAAATGCTGCTTCTCTTATTTCTTCAAACACTTTATTTGCCATCTCTTCATAGGCAGAATATTCAATCGCCATTACTTCTTTGCCATCAATTTCGTCGGCTCTGACTTGACCTAAAAAAATCTGATGCGCTCCAATTGTTTTTTTTGTTTGGTGTTTGGTAATTGAATCTCCAATGAATTGAGCAGAGATTGCTCCTTGTCTGAAACAATTTTTTAGTGCTTTTTCTTCCTTTCCCATTCTTCTATAAATTGTGTAGAAATTCCATTTATTAAATTAATCACATTGTCATATTCAAAATCATTTTGAAGTATTTCAATGGCTTTTTTACTTCGATTTCCAGATTTGCAAAAAACTACGATATTCTTCGTTTTCGGGATAATATTTACGTGATTTTTAAGTTCACCCAAAGGGATTTTCAATATATTTTCTCCTTCAAAAAAAGGCAGTTCACCAACCTCCCGAACGTCTAATAAAATATATTGATCGCTTTCATCTAACACTTGTTGATGATTTATTTCATTTACTTCTAAATTCGAACAAGAAGAGGAATAATTCTCTTTTTTTAATTGCTTGTCTTTGAACAAGGCTTCATAGTCAAACTCCTGATTTTTATTAATTAAAAAGAAGTCCGTGGTATTTTTGAGCGCATTATAAACAAGTAGTCTGCCAGATAGCACCTCTCCTATTCCAGTAATTATTTTTATTACTTCGTTTGCTTGTAAAACGCCAATAACTCCAGGCAAAACACCGATAACTCCAGACATGGAACAATTTGTTGTTGATTCTTCGGTTGGAAGTTCGGGAAACATGCATCGATAAGTTGGTCCATTTTGAAAATTAAACACAGTTATTTGTCCTTCGAATCTGTAAATTGATCCATAAACTAATACTTTTCGCAACAATACACATGCGTCATTTACAAGAAATCGGGTTACATAATTATCTGAGCAATCGACTATTATGTCATAGTCTTGGATAATCCCTAAAGCATTTTCAGTTTTAAGTGTAAAAGGAAAAGCCTCAATCTCACTATAAGGATTTAATGCCTTCAATTTATTTTTACTTTCGACAGCTTTATTTTTTCCAATTGAATTAAAATCAAAGAGAATTTGTCGGTGTAAATTTGATACATCAACGGAATCACCATCGATAATTCCAATGGATCCAACACCCGCAGCTGCAATGTATTGCAATAAGGGACAACCCAATCCACCGGCACCAATAACCAGCACTTTGGCTTGTTTCAATTTGAGTTGACCAGCCATACCAATTTCGTCAACCAATAATTGACGTGAATAATAAGCTATTTCGTTTTCTGTTAGCATTTTTTATCAACTAATAGTCAAACCTATTTGGTATTAAACTTACATTTATTATTGTTTTTGTCATGGTTTTTATTCAAAAACTCACGCCAAAAACGATTTCTGTTAACATTTTACACGACGGATTACATCCGTCGTTACAAACATTTTTCCCTGCACTATCGCTTGGTCTTCATTTGCTGCGCAACTTCTCCTACGGAGTTTTTATACTGAACTAGGTCGTTTTGGCCTAATTCAACCACCTGCAAAAGGAGGTAAAATTGCGATTGTTTTTACTTCTTTATCTCGAATCGAATTAGATATCACACCATCAACAGCTATTGTAAATGTCATTCCTTCAAGTGTAGGATATTTCAACTTGATTGATTTTTTTAAATCATCCAAATCGATAATATCTGTATCCAAATTAAGCTCTTCATTTTGAAGATTTAATTTCTCTGCAATCATTCCAAAAAATCGTACTTCACAATTCATAGCTCACTTTTTCTTAATTCTTCAGGGGTATTTATATTTGAAAACGATTTGTTCACAATTTGCGGTAACAATTTTTCAATATCGAGAATTTTAAAATCGCACTCATTTATAAATTGTTCCACTTTCAACAAATTTAAAATCAAATGTTCTCCTAAGGCTTTCAGTAAACTTGAATTGTAAATTCCGATTAACGGATGCAATTGATTTTTAAATTTAACAATAGAAATTTGTTCTTCTCCAGACTCTCGGATCAAAATATCAATAATTGTTTCATCGAGGAATGGAATGTCGCAACTTAATATTACGTTTTTGGCTGATTTCGATTTCGATAAACCAGTAAAGATTCCACCAAGAGGACCTTTTTCTTCAATAATATCAGGAAATACTGGAAATCCAAATTTTTGATAATCACTATTATTTGAAATTATAATAATGTCTTTAATACCTGCTTTTTTCATAGAATTTATCACATGACTAATCATTGGTGCACCATTAACAGCGAGTAATCCCTTATCAGATCCCATGCGCGAACTTTTTCCTCCTGCTAATATTATCCCTGTGATGTTCATCCTAATTTAATAATCGAATTCTATATTAAAATTACTTCAACAAATTCTTGTTCATCCCAATGTGATTTTCCTTCTTCCAAACAAACGATGCAATTCGCTTCTATAAAGGAACCTAGCATGGCTGAACTTTGGGCAGTTAGAATAATAACGCCGTCCTTTTCTATTCGTCCTTTTAAGAAAAAGCTTAAGTTAGGTGTTTTATCAAAAGCCATATGAAGCTTAACTTTTTTATTTGAAAGAAAGTCAACTTGCCTTCCAATTAATCCACATAAAACTGGCAGAACATAAACATAAAAACAAGTCAAAACAGCCGCTGGATTTCCAGGAAGCGCAAAAATAGGAACGTCATTTTTCATTCCAAAAAACAACGGTTTACCAGGTTTTTGCGCTACTTTATAGAATATTTCTTGAACCTTTAAATGCGATAGAATTTTTCCAACAAAATCATAATCTCCTACTGAAATACCTCCAGTTATTATTATTAAGTCAGAATATTGAAATACTTCTTCTATCTTTTCTTTTATCAACTCAAATGAATCTTCTACAAGATATGTATTAGCCGTAAAACCATAAACTGAAAGTGCGGAAATCAAGGTTGTAGTATTGGATTCAAAAATCTGACCTTGCTTTAGGTTTTCACCCGCTTTAACCAATTCATTTCCGGTCGCTATAACCGTAATTCTTGGTTTTTGAAAAACGTTCACCTTTTCAACGCCAAGCATAGATAGAAATCCAATTGCTCCTGGATTTAATACCGTATATTTCTTTGCTGCTAATTCACCTTTTTTAATCTGTTCTCCCTTTAACCGAATATGTTCTCCCAGTGAAATTGGTTTGGTCAAAATTATATCATTTTCAACTCTTTCTATATCTTCTTGTTTAACCACTATTTGCGTATTTTCTGGTAACATTGCGCCAGTAAAAATCCTGCTAGCTTGGCCTTTTTTGAGCACTATGTTTTCAGCCGAGTCACCTGCTTTTACTTCAGCAACGACTTTATATTTCAATAGCCCTTCTTGAAAAGAAATAGCATATCCATCCATTGCTGATTGGTCAAATGAAGGAAAAGAAATGGAAGAATAGCAATCATCGGCTAAAACAAACCCTGTGGCAAGAGCAAGTTCAATTTGAACTACATTTTGCCTATAGGTTATCTCCTTTATTTTTTTTAAAGCGTCTTGAACACTAATCATACCTATTTTTTAATGACGGCAAGAATCAACCGCCAATTGAAATCATTGAACGGTTATTTATTTCTTTTACCGTTTCGTTGTCAAAACCAGAAATTCCACCACGCTCTTTATATTTATCATTTATAGAACTAATTATTAACTCTTTTATTGATTCTCCGTTTCTATAAGAAGATAGTAAATCTGTTTCAGTTTGCGAAAAAAGGCAATTTTTTATCTTTCCATCAGCTGTTAATCTAATTCTGTTACACGTTGAACAAAATGGATTTGTTACAGAACTAATAATTCCAAATGATCCTATTGAATTTTTTATTTTATAATTTTTCGTAGTATCATTTTTTGCGCTCGGCAATTTTTCTAAATTTTCAACACCATAATAAGCTGCTACTATATCAAGGATTTCCTTTAATGAAACTTTTTGATCAGTGTTCCAATTGTTACCTTCAAAAGGCATAAATTCAATAAACCGAATTTGAATTCGTTCCTGTATCGACCAATTTATAAAATCAATGATTTCGTCGTCATTTACATTTCTTATTAAAACAACATTAATTTTTACATTAAAATCATTTTCAACCAAAAGGTTGATATTTTCCTTGATTTTCTGGAAATAATTTCTTTTTGAAATCGCATTAAATCGTTCTTCTTGCAACGAATCCAAACTAACATTTATGCTTTTAACACCAGCTGTTTTAAGTGCATCTATATGCGCATCTATGCGAACTGCATTTGAAGTCATTACTAATTCCACAGGCAATTTTGACAATTCTAAAATCAACTCATCAAATCCTTTTTTGACAAGAGGCTCACCACCAGTTAATCTTATTTTTTTTACACCTAATTCAACAAATACTTTAGCAATTTCAAGCAGTTCTTCCGAACTCATAAATTCTTTTTTATCTCTTAATTGAATGCCTTCCTCTGGCATACAATAAAAACAACGCAAATTACAACGTTCGGTCAATGAAATGCGCAAATAGTCATGCACGCGTTCAAATTTATCCACTATTTTATATTGACTATTTCCCATTGAGTGTAGAACACTTTTTTTAGATAAGTAAATTTTGAAAGTTATAATTCTCCTAAAAATATACAATCTAAGTTGTTCTCACAAATTTCACTTAGGGAGTTAATCATAAAATAGGATTTAGTGATTAAATAACTTTATTTTCGATGCGTTATAATATATGATCGTTCCAAGAATAATAGAAATCAAAAAACCATAAGGTAAGCTACAAGCAATTAATCCAACAAATAAAGCGACATATAAATCAGTAGGTTTAGCGTGTAAATCTTTAATTAAAAACACCAATTTCAACGCTTCAAAAAATAAAATTACCCCTAAAATTTGCATTGGAAAAAGTTGAATAATCTTGTCAAAATTTGCGCTAAAGAAAAAACCTATTAAAAGGAAGAATGTTCCATATATAACAATTGAACCGCCCGTTCTTGCTCCAAATGAATAATGACCGACCATTCCTCCTGAACCATGACACACTGGAATACCGCTAAAAAATGCACTTAAAATATTCATTAAAGAATAAGTAAATCCAATTTTATTGACCGTTATTTTCTTTTCAGGGAATAAATCTTTTGAAATTTGTTCAGTTGCCAATATAGAATTACCTATTGACAGTGGAATTTGAGGTAATGCCAAAAGCAAAAATCCAGTTGTAATATCATTCCATTTAGGAATAGAAAAATTCGGGATTTCTATTTCCACGTTTGCAAACAAAGAAGTTGGATTCTCTATTTGAAAAAACAGTGCGTAAAATACTCCAATCAATATGATGAAAATGGCAGGCGGATATTTCCTGTTACCCATTAAAATAATTCCAATTATACCTGTGATTGCCAACAATATGTAATCAAATAAGTGTGAATCTTTGACGATATAATCTTTTAATGCAATGTTCGCAAGCATTAATCCCAAACCTAATTGTATTCCGCGAACAACTGCTTTTGGAATAAAACTCTTTAATTTATTGATTATTCCAGTAACGGTGAAAAGAAGCATGATAACACCTATTGCTAAACCTCCTCCATAAATAATATTTCCTGTTAAATGTTGTGCAATAACAATCGTTGCCACTGCCTTTAATGGCTGAACGGCCATTGGTATTCCGTAATAAATTCCTGATAAGATTTGAAGTAAGCCATAAATAATTAATGTGCTTGCACTGTCAATCCCAGAAACCATTATCATTCCAATAATTAATGGTAAATCGGTTCCTATATCTCCAAAAGATCCTGATAACTCATTTCTATCAAATCGAATATTAGATTTTAATTTGTTCACCCATTTCATTTTTCAAATGTAGATTTAATATTCAAAAAATCAATATTACGCTTCAAACCATCGAATTTGGCTCGTTTAATTGGGCTTTTCTTAAACAATTCCGAAAATATTTCTTGTGTTAAATCTTTCCATTCAGATTTTGACAGTTCCAAGATTCCAGTCAACGGATTCAAACGCGGCTCAGTATGTTGTTTTGAAAAGCGATTCCATGGGCAAACATCTTGGCAAACATCACAGCCAAACATCCAATTATCCAATTTACCTTTAAACTCTTCCGGAATTAAAGCATCTTTTAACTCAATTGTTAAATAGGAGATACACTTTGAACCATCAACGATATATGGCTCGACAATCGCTTCAGTTGGACAAGCATCGATGCATTTTGTGCAGGTTCCACAATAATCTTTAATTGGGCCATCGTATTCCAACTCTAAATCAAGAATTAATTCCGCAATAAAGAAAAAAGAACCATTTTTTGGATTGATTAGATTTGTGTTTTTACCAACCCACCCTAATCCTGATTTTTTCGCCCAAGCTTTATCCATAACTGGTGCAGAATCAACAAATACTCGTCCATTAACCTCTCCAATTTCCGTTTGAATGAACAAAAACAATTCTGTGAGTTTATCTTTAATTACAAAATGATAATCTTCACCAAAAGCATATTTAGATAGTTTGGGTGCTGTTTTATCGAGTTGTTGTTCTTCTGTATAATAATTCATTAAAAGAGAAACAACACTTTTTGAATCTTCCACCAATAAACGGGGGTCAAGTCTTTTATCAAAATGATTTTCCATATAACCCATTTTACCGTTATATGTTCGTTTGAGCCAAGTTTCAAGATGCTTTGCTTCCTCTTCTAAAAATTCAGCTTTTGATATTCCGCAGAAAAAGAACCCAAGTTCAGCGGCTTTTTGTTTTATTAATGTCGTATTTTTTGATTTGGAAGAATACATTTATGATTCATCAAAATAATCCACCTTGCATCCAGCCAGCATCCTTCCCTAAATGACGGAATGCTTTTTCTGTTGCTTTTCTTCCACGTGGTGTTCGCATTAAAAATCCCTCTTGAATCAAAAAAGGTTCGTATACTTCTTCTAATGTTCCTGCATTTTCTCCAATCGCAGTTGCGATAGTAGTTAATCCGACAGGGCCACCGCTGAATTTTTCAATGATGACTTTAAGAATACGTATATCCATCTCATCTAGGCCATTTTCATCCACATTAAGCGCTTTTAAGGCAATTGTTGTGATATCGGTATCGATTGATCCATTTCCTTTAATCTGAGCAAAATCTCTTACTCTGCGTAACAAAGCATTTGCAATTCTAGGTGTTCCTCTACTTCTACTTGCAATCTGGTAGGCAGCCGCTTCATCAATAGCAATATTTAGTAAACCTGATGACCGCTCAACAATATTGGTCAATGTTTTAGCATCATAATATTCAAGTCTTGAATTAATACCAAACCTTGCTCGCAATGGTGAAGTAAGTAACCCAGATCTTGTTGTTGCACCAATGAGCGTAAAAGGATTCAAGGTTATTTGAACACTTCTTGCATTCGGGCCACTATCAATTAAGATATCAATGCAATAATCTTCCATTGCAGAGTATAAATATTCTTCTACAACAGAGCTTAACCTATGAATTTCATCAATAAAGAGTACATCTCCTGGATTTAGATTTGTAAGTAAACCGGCTAGATCACCGGCTTTATCCAAGACAGGACCACTAGTTACTTTAAAACCAACTCCTAACTCATTGGCAATAATATTCGCTAAAGTCGTTTTCCCTAATCCTGGAGGCCCATGCAACAAGACATGATCCAAAGGCTCACCGCGCAATGAAGCCGCTTTAACAAAAATTCCTAAATTTTCAATTATTGAAGGTTGGCCAGTAAAATCGTTAAAACTTTTTGGACGCAATACTTTATCAAACTCTTGTTCTGAATTTGCTCCAGTTTCTTCTCTATAATCAAATGAATCTTCCACAGATTACTAAATTACATAAAAAAAGCCTTTTGTCATTAGACAAAAGGCTTTCATAAATTATATTCTATTTTAATGTTCTTCTTCGCCTTCAGCTAAAGGAACAATTTGAGAAATGAAATCTTCTTCAGCACCTGGTTTAGAATAATCATAAGGCCATCTATGCACAGTTGGTAATTCACCTGGCCAGTTACCATGAATATGTTCTACTGGTGTTGTCCATTCTAATGTATTTGCTTTCCAAGGATTTTGAGGTGCCTTAGGTCCACGATAAATACTATAGAAGAAGTTAAATAAGAATACTAATTGTGCTAATGCTCCAATTATAGCGAAAATCGTAATAATAATTTGCAAATCCATAATAATATTAAATGCATTTGTATCAAATTCTCCGTACACCGAATATTCATAATATCTTCTAGGTGCTCCAGATAAACCAACAAAATGCATCGGGAAGAATACACCGTAACCAGAGACTAGGGTTAACCAAAAGTGAATATAACCCAACTTCAAATTCATCATCTTACCATACATTTTCGGGAACCAATGATACACACCTGCAAACATTCCGAAAACAGCAGATAATCCCATTACAACGTGGAAGTGAGCTACAACAAACATGGTATCATGTATAGAAATATCCAAAGCAGCATCTGCCAAAATAATTCCAGTAACACCACCAGTAATAAATGTTGATACTAAACCAATAGCAAACATCATTGCAGGAGTGAAAATGATTGACCCTTTCCATAGCGTTGTGATGTAATTAAACACTTTTACTGCTGATGGAATTGCAATCAACAATGTAGTAAATACGAATACGCTTCCTAAGAATGGATTCATCCCCGTTATAAACATGTGATGGGCCCAAACAATAAATGATAAGAAACCGATGGCAAGCATAGAACCAATCATTGCACGATATCCAAAAATTGGTTTACGTGAATTTATCGAAATAATCTCTGAAGACAAACCTAAAGCTGGAAGTAATACAATGTATACTTCAGGATGTCCTAAGAACCAGAATAAGTGCTGAAATAATATTGGTGAACCACCATGATTTGTTAACATTTCTTCTTGAACTATTATGTCAGAAAGATAGAAACTTGTTCCAGCCAATCTATCCATTACCAATAACAAACAAGCTGATAACAATACTGGGAAAGATAAAACACCAAGTATTGCAGTTATAAAGAATGCCCAAATTGTCAATGGCATTCTAGTCATTTTCATTCCAATTGTTCTTAAATTAAATACAGTAACGATATAATTCAAAGAACCTAATAAAGAACCAGCAATAAAGATTGTCATAGAAAACAACCACAATGTTGTACCTAATCCAGAACCAGATACGGCCTGAGGTAAAGCAGATAATGGAGGATATATTGTCCAACCAGCCATTGCAGGTCCTGTCTCTACAAACATTGAACAAAGCATTATGATTGATGACACCAAAAAGAACCAATATGACAACATGTTCAAGAAACCTGAAGCCATATCTCTTGCTCCAAGTTGCAGAGGGATTAGGATATTAGAAAAAGTTCCTGAAAGACCTCCTGTTAAAAGGAAGAATACCATAATAGTTCCATGAATTGTAACCAATCCCAAGTACATGTCCTCTTTCAAAACTCCTCCTGGAGCCCATTTTTCACCCAAGAAAAAACTCAAAAAATCAGAGCTTTCACGAGGCCATGCCAATTGAATTCGGAATAATACCGACAATAACATTGCAACAATTCCCATGAAAACAGCAGTCATTAAAAACTGCTTTCCAATCATTTTATGATCTTGACTAAAAATATACTTTGAAACGAAACTTTCCTCATGGTGTCCGTGATCATCGTGTCCGTGTGCATCGTGATGTCCGTGTGCTACTGCCGCCATTGTATCCCTTTTTATTGTTATTAATTCTATTTAATTACTGCTTTTGTCATTGGTGCCAATGTGTCTGCTGGCGCTGCTGCCACAGCTGCAGCTGCAAAATAACTATCTTTAAACGTTTGTTTTGTTTTCATCCATTTCCTATATTCTGAAGGAGACAAAACAACAATTATCATTTTC
>JBIIWQ010000044.1:0-10701 GCA_044338805.1 Crocinitomicaceae bacterium | reverse complement strand
ATTATTTGAAATTACGGAAGAAGGAGAAGAACGAATTTTACAACCTGGAGGGCGCGGTGGTTTAGGAAATAATCAATTCAAATCACCTACCAATCAAACACCACGTTTCGCTCAACCTGGAGAAGAGTCGAAAGAAGGGTGGAAAATTCTTGAATTAAAAGTGTTAGCAGATGTTGGTTTAGTAGGTTTTCCAAATGCTGGAAAAAGCACCTTACTTTCAGTTGTAAGTGCTGCAAAACCTGAAATCGCAAATTATCCGTTTACGACCTTACGTCCAAATCTTGGAATTGTAAATTACAGGGATTACCGTTCGTTCATAATGGCTGATATCCCAGGTATTATTGAAGGTGCTTCGCAAGGAAAAGGTCTAGGTTTAAGATTCTTAAGGCATATTGAACGAAATTCGTTATTGTTATTCATGGTTCCTTGCGATTCTGATGATATTCACAAGGAATACAAGATATTGTTGAATGAATTGAAACAATATAATCCAGAATTGATGCACAAAGATCGTCTGTTGGCAATTACAAAATCAGATATGATTGATAATGAACTAATGGAAGAATTGAAAAAAGATTTGCCGAAAATCCCTTATATTTTTATTTCTTCTGTCGCTCAACAGGGCTTAACAGAGTTGAAAGATATGATATGGGAACGTTTAAATAATGATTGAGTATTTTGAAGAAATAGACCGTCAAATTGTCCTTGCCATAAATAGTTGGCATTCACCTTTATTGGATGAGGTGATGTGGTGGATTTCGGCAAGAATAACGTGGATTCCTTTATATATTTTCATTTTAATTCTAGCATTCAAAAAATTAAACAAGCATCATTTTATTTACTTCATTTTATTAGCTGCTATTGCAGTAATTGTGACGGATTTAGTTTCGGTTCATTTATTCAAAAATGTATTTCTACGTTACAGACCATCGCATAATTTACATTTGTTAGACCAGCTTCATTTTTATCAAATTGCACCTGGGAACCGCTATAAAGGAGGAGAATATGGATTTATTTCCTCACATGCAGCAAATTATTTTGCTATCGCAACAGCTTCCTATTTAGTTCTTAAAAAGGATTATTCAAGATTAAAATGGTTGCTTTTATTTATTGGGATTATTATTTGTTTCAGTAGAATTTATCTAGGAGTTCATTATTTATCTGATGTAGTAGTCGGTGCCGTGATAGGTTCTTTAATTACGTTTTTACTTTATAAGTTTTGGTATTTTCCTTTAACTTCATCAAAAATTAAATAAATGAATTGGGTTTTAATATTTATTGGTGGAGGATTAGGAAGTCTTTTGAGATATTTAATTGGAATTATTTCATTTAAATTTTGGCCAAATCCATTTCCTTTGGGGACATTAATTACAAATTTTCTAGCTTGTTTATTGTTGGGATTAATTGTCTTTGGCTTAACGGATAAAATGAATCAATATGATTGGATTAAACCGCTTCTCTTAATTGGTTTTTGTGGCGGATTTAGTACATTTAGTACCTTTAGCTATGAAACCGTTCAATTGATAAATTCAGGTAACATTGCATTGGCGGGATTAAATATACTTCTATCACTTTTTACCGGAATCGCAATTATCTTTTTTCTAAGTACTACGGTTAAATAAGGTGCGTCAAGCAACTGGAATTAGTGCATGAATTTTCTCTAATAATTCATTTCTTTTAGTTACAATTTTTGAAAGATCCATTTTTTCAATCATACCTTTTTCTTTGAAACGCACAAAATTAATCCACCACATGTATGCCGCTAATCCGAAAACACCAATTAAGCCATAATATAGAAATCCTAACCAATAACTAGGAAAAATGAAGTAGTGAACCAAAAATATGACAGGAATATTTATTAATCCCATAAAAATCATTCCTAAGATAAGTTTAACTGAAGCCCAGAAAACACGTCTTTTGAATGTTTTCTCTACAAATCTTTTCACAATAAAGTAAGGGATGCTGCAATGCAAAAATCCAAGTATTGCGAATGGAAATAAAATGAATAAGTACGCCAACTCTTTTGCGCGATTAAGTTTGCCATTTACACTTAATTCATGCACACAGTTTTCATTCACTTTCAATTTTCGTAAAAGAGAAAAATAACGTTCCATTTCATCTTTTAATCCTTGAAGATTTTCTAATTGTTCTTCTTTTTGATTGTTTAGCCATGTTGCAAGTTGCTTAGAATATTTCCACCGTTCTATTAAAGGAATATTCGTGTCGCTGTGTTTAGCATTCATCCCTTTACGCGTCAATTTCATGATGTTTTCATGAAAATTAAGCCAGTTTTTATCCTCTACATGCGTTATCTGATCTTGCATCAAAGATTCAATCCTTTTAGTAAGCTCATTGATTACTTTATTTGGATTTGCTTGGAATTGTTCTTTGTAATCGTTCAAGCAAATTTTATCGGATGTAGAAACAAGAACGTCACTTCTCATTTCATTTGGATCAGAATAATTACACCCTACTGTTGCGATGTATATTTTTTTCTCCCAATTTAATGCTTCAAGTGTAATAAACCCAATTCGAACAGCTCCTTTTTTAACTGGTTTTAAGCGTCGAATAAATATATCATCTGTAAAACCTTCACCAAATAGCAACAAATTTCTACCTCCCTTTAATATTTTAATACATGTTGCAAAAGCTTTCTCATTTTCGTTTTTTGTATTTACTCCATCATGCTGACGATAAATAGGAAGACTATGTGCTGCCCATAAAACAGGTCGTGAAATAGGAGTGAAGACATCAGAACGCGTCATAAAGAAAAGGATTGGCTGATTGTACGACGCAACAACTAAAGGGTCCATAAAAGAAGCACAATGGTTGCTAACATATATTGTGCGACCTAAGAATCCCTTTGGGGAGTTTACTTTCTTTATTCTAGGATAAAATATTCTTAATGAATACTTTAAAGTAAAGTATAGAATTGCATATAATGGTCTCATAAGCCTAAGGAAAGCGATTAAAGTTTTTCAGAAGTCTTAGAATTTTCCTTTAATTCCTTGTCTATATTTCTGTTTTTTCCTAGATAATAACCTAATTGAATTTCATGTGTTGAACTACCTGATGTTCTAATTTTTCCAATAGATTGTTCAAATGCATAACTTACATAAAGATTCTTAATTAAGTTTGTTCCAACTTGAAAAATCAAACTGTTTGAAGTCCGAAATTGAACACCCAACCAACTACTTTTTTTATATAAAAAACGGGTACCTAAATCCATAGAAACTGGACTGCTTCCAGTCATTTTTACTATAACAGATGGCTCAATAAATAAATCTGAAGATGTTTCGAATTTATATTTTGTTATCATGAAAAAGTGTCTATTAAAATTATTAGATGTCAAAATTTGGTTTAGTTCAACTTTGTTATTTAAAATTTGTGTTCCGCTGATACTAAAGAAAAATTTCTTTCCATAAACCACTAATCCAGCCTGTGCATCACCTAAATTTTGTGCAGCAGTATTTCCTTGGAATTGATCATACGTATTATCATTCGCTTGGTTTAATATCACTTTGGAATCGTTGATTCTGAAATTACTATATCCCAATCCAATCCCAAGACCAAAATTCATTTTTTTAGTCAATGGCATATGATAGGCGTAACTCCCTTGAATAGAAGTTTTTGAGAATGGACCAATAGCATCATTCCAAATTTTTCCACCAATTATATGCTTGCGTTTTGCAGTCGTAATTTCAGGGTTTTTGAATAACTTATCATTTTTAACATTGAATTCACTCAATGCATTTCCACCATTTCTTTTAATTCCAATTTGACTATTTCCAGAAATTAATACTGTTTTAGGGCCACCATCATATCCAATCCATTGCATACGTGTTGATGCTTCAAAATGCATTACATCAGTCAATCCGCCAGCTGCTGGATTTAATAAATAGGGATTGTTCACGGCGTTAGCAAATTGATATTCTTGCTGACCTCTAGAAATAAAAACTATCAAACAATTTATGATAATCAGGCTTGTAAATTTCATACTATATCTCATCCTGTTATATATTAATGTATTATACTGATTGGGCCATTATAAACTGTTGAAGCTTCATCGTTCAACTCAATTTTATAAAAATATGTTCCCATTGGTAATTGTTCCCCATTATAAGTTCCATCCCAAGGGTCTTCATAACCAAGCGATTCAAAAATGATTGAACCCCATCTATTAAATATAAGGACTCTGCATTTTGGGTAAACTTTTTCTAAATAGTTAATAACAAAAAGATCGTTTTTACCATCCAAATTAGGCGTAATTACAGTTGGGAAAATAGGATTAAACCCATCACAAAGCGACGTGATAATTGTTATCGTATCAGCTGTGCTATTGCATAATGGATGTTCCAATTTGTATACTAAAATATTGGTTCCTAAACCAAGATTTTCAACAATTGTAGTTGGTGAATGAATATTTTCCAATAGGCCTGATCCAGAGATGAATATCCATGTAGCTGTTTGATCTATTTCTGGAATTGTACCATTAAGACTAAATAGTTGATTCTCTAGACAAATTGTTGTGTCTTGTTCATTGATTATCGCTTTCGGAGATGAATAAACATGCATTGTATCCGACGTTGTAGGACATGTCCCACTCGTAATTAACCAAATGAATTGATTCCAACCTGAGCCTAAATTACTTGCTGTTGAAGTCGCAGAATTAACATCACTTATAGTCGCTCCTAGATCAGTGATCCAGGTGCCAATTCCATATAATGGGACATTTGCTGTTAAATCAACTGAAAATGAATTACAAGCATAAACTGTATCCAACGTACTTGCTGTTAATGGTGTATGTGAAACAATTACAGAGATGGTGTCACTTGCACTTCCACATGACAGAGAAGATATTGTCCAAACGAAAACATTTGTTCCGTATCCTAAGTTATTTACCCCTGTTAAATTTGAAAACTGATTATTAAATATTCCTTGCCCGCTTAATACAGTCCATTCTCCTGTTCCACTTGTTGTTGGAATTGCCTCCACTACTGCACTCGTAATGTCACACAAGGAAATCGAATCTACCAATATTGTTGCTGCAGAAGGGAAATCTAAAACTTCTATTTGAAATGAACACGTTTGTGAATTAGCAGAAGAATCTTCAACAGTATAACTTAACGTTGTTATTCCAACTGGAAAAACATCACCAGAACTATAACCTGTCCCATCTGTCTGAGTTAAAAATGCAAAACAGTTATCATTAAAAGTCGGATCAAGATAGGTAACTAATGGATTACAAGTACTAATATTCGCTGGGCAGCTAATTGTAGGCATTATTCCTTCTATAACCGTAATGTTAAAAGTGCATTGAGCAAGATTTCCTCCAGCATCCATTACTTCTAATTGAATTGGTTGTGTTCCTGACTGAATAATTGTTCCTGGCGCTGGCGTTTGCGTAATTGAATAGCCAGGACAATTATCGAGAACCAATGCAGTTGAACCAAAATTAATTATGGTATAATCACAGTTCACGCCGTTGTTAATAGGTGCAGGTGAAGGACATGTTATTAAAGGTGCTTCAGTGTCAAAAGGTGTCATCATGGTTATACAAGTTGAACTATTTCCATTTTGATCTGCTAAAGTGATTAAAACTGCTGTCAATCCAGTTGATAAACTTCCTACAATTGGATTTTGTGTAATTGTCATATTTGCCAAACTACTGCAATTGTCAGTTCCTGTAATTAATCCACTTACGTCTGGAATGTTATATTGACAACTTGAATTAATTGCAATATCAAGAGTTGAAGGACACGTTAAGACTGGATCAGTATTATCAATTACAACAGCAAAAAATGTACAAGTTGCAATATTATTTGCTGCATCCGTAATGGTCATCGTGATTTGAGTGTTCCCATTAATTGCACTGCTAGGTGCAGGTGATTGGCTTATTGTTAACTGAGCCAAGGAAGAACAATTATCACTTGCCGTTACAAGTGACGTGTAATTGGAAATATTCCCAGAACAATTAATATCAACATTAACACTTTGAGCTGACGGGCAAATTACAGTTGGGATTGTTTGATCTACAACTGTTAGCTGATAATTGCAACTTGCAGAATTACCTGACAAATCAAAAACTGTAAGAGAAATTGTTTGAGGACCGATTGGCAATGCCGTCCCAATTGATGGTGATTGCGAATATGTCAAAGATGCAATTGAAGTGCAATTGTCTGAAGCTGTCGCTAAAGATGAAACATTTGGCAATAAATAATCACATGCCGAATTTGTAGCTAAAGAGGTGTTTAATGGGCATGTTATCGTTGGATTTATAGCATCTATTGGGGTTACTGTAAATGAACATGTGCCTGAATTTCCGGATTCATCTGTTCCAGTAATTGTAATAGTTGTTACTCCGTTAATAGTTGTAGTTGCAGTAGGAGTTTGGGAATATGTAATATCTGTTGCGAAGAAACAATTTTCAATATGTGATGTCAAAGGAATAAAATCAGGCAAAATGGCAAAACAACTTACATTCATGTTAATTGTTTGGTTAGAAGGACAGACAAGTTGAGGACGAATAGTATCAATAACGGTTTGAATAAAACTACATGATTTTGAATTACCTGATTGATCTGTAGCAGTTAAAACGACCGTTTGGTTTGTTGAAGTAATTGTGCCTCCAACTGGCGTTTGTGTAAAAGTCATTAAAGATGTAGAATAAGTACAATTGTCAGTCCAACTTAAAGATGATGTGAAATCAGGAATTGAGGTTTGACATGATGCATTTAAATACCTCATTGAAGGAACTGGACAAATGACATTGGGTTTGATTGTGTCAATTAAGTCGACTGTGAAAACGCATGACCTAGGAGTACTAGGAATACCGCCAGTAACAGTAAGCGTTATCAATTGATTTGCAGAAATAATAGTTCCTGAAATTGGAGACTGGTTTACAGCAAGTAATGTATTTGACACACAATTATCATCTACCACAGCTAATCCTGTATAGTCCAAAATATTTGCTTGACAGCTACTATTAGCATAAATCGATTGATTTGTTGGGCAAATTATTGTTGGTAAAATAGTATCAACTGTAGTAGTGTTAAATAAACAAGTTGCAAAATTTCCTGAAGCATCTGTTACTGTTATTGTTACTGGTGTAACAACTGTTTGGCCATTGATAACTTGTCCAATAGGCGGGTTTTGTGTATAAATTAAGGATCCAGAACAATTTGTTGCAGACGCTAACGTCATATAATTTGCTATTAAACCTTCACAATTACTATTAACATAAATATTCGTTGCACCAGGACATTGTGTAAAAACTGGAGGGTTTAAATCCACTATATTTAAAGAAAAAGAACATTGTGAAGTATTGCCTGCTTCGTCCATCGCCATAAGAGTAACAGTCATTGAATTGCCAGGAGTTATAGGAATTATAGATAATTCCAGAGGTAGTTGTGTTACTATAATATTTGCAGAATCTGTGCAGTTATCAGAAAGTAAAATCATACCTTTCGTATAATCATCTGCATAAGCCACGCATGCAGCATTAACAGATTGAGTAATACTTGTCGGACATGTTATAGTTGGATCAACAGTATCTGTATCTGTTCCAGTCACTTTGAAGTTGTCAATGGCTATTGGAAAACCATTAATTACATTGTTATCATAGGTGAATCTTACTCCTAATAAAAAAGTGGAGAAATTTAAACCCACTGGCAATGAAATGGTTGTTGTCGTCCATGCAGGTGACATAGCAAGATACGCGCCCACTGGAATCCATGTTGCACCGCCATTTGTACTATAGATTAATTCTGCAAAATCTTGAGATAAAACACCTTGAATCCTGTAATCGAAGGTTGCTTGTAAATTCGAATCACAATTTCCTACAATAGTAGTATATGCAATTGCTTGTTTTACTCCAGATAATGAGTTAGTATAAGAATATTGGTTTTGATTTCCAACACCACAACCTAAACCAATTCCACCTTCCGAAATATGAAGTGCCGTAACTCCTGCGCCACTAGGGCCATTTCCAGGGCACGAACTTTTTCCCCATTGATTTGGTGTGATATCACCAGAAATTGACCAATCAATAAATGGTGGTTCAAAATCTGAGGAATAAAGGGTAGACTGTCCATTCGCATTTATAGCAAAAAGAACAATTGAAGTAATAATTAAATAACGCAACATAGTTTGAAATTATGTGTTTTCTTTTTTTAAGGTTACAAAGATATAAAATAGAACTGTTTTTTACAGTTTTAAAGTTGTTGCTTTTCAACAATTCAAGCTTGATATCAATTATAATATGAACTAAATAGAAAGAATTAATTTTTTTTTATTGCTAATTAATATCAATTTTTTTATGAATTTGAATTAAGTTTGAAATCAACAATTCATTTGCTAATAACTTTTTATAGGTCTTAGGACAAACAAGATGATTTAGATCTAATTTCGTCAAAACAAATTACATGAAGACAGTAGGTATTTTTTGTGGTGGATTTTCATCAGAATGGGAGATTTCTTTAAAAAGTGCTCAAACAATTCAAGACAATTTTCCGAAAGAATTTTCAACAGTTAAAATTGTTGTTGATAAGGATAATTGGAAAGCGTTTATTGGCGAAGACACATTTATATTTGATTTAAATACAATGACTTTCAATAATGGGAAGTTAACAAAAATTGATATCGGAATCGTTTATATTCATGGAGATCCTGGAGAAAATGGCAAAATCCAAGCACTTCTTGAAATGAAAAACATTCCATATTTGAATTCAGGGCCATTAGCATCTGCTTTGTCTTTTGATAAATGGTATTGTAATCAATTTTTGAAAGGATTTGGAATTAATGTTGCCAAGTCATTGTTCTTAACGGATGTTAATCACTTTACTCCTGAAAATATTATAAACGAATTAGCATTACCTGTTTTTGTAAAACCTTCAGATTCTGGCTCTAGTTATGGTATTTCTAAGGTAAAAACACAAGACGAAATGTTGCCAGCTTTAGAAAAAGCATTTAAGGAAGGACGAACGGTTGTGGTTGAGTCATTTTTAGATGGAATTGAAGTTACTTGCGGAGTTTACCGAAGAAAAAAGGGTGTTTACGCACTTCCACTAACGGAAATAGCTTCTGAAAATGAATTTTTTGACTATGAAGCCAAATATTTAGGCAAATCTCAAGAAATTACTCCGGCACGAGTTGAAGATGCTATCAAAGTCGAAGTCCAAAAACAAGCAAAATATATTTATGAACTGTTGCAATTGAAATCCATTGCACGAATAGATTTTATGATTGTTAATGGAGTGCCTTATGTAATTGAAGTTAATACAACTCCTGGATTTTCATCAGCAAGTATAGTGCCTCAAATGATAAAATGTGATGGTGGAAATATTCACGATTTTTGGAAAGAAATAATAGACGTTGAGTTAAAATACAGCTAACGCATTTAACACTTTTTCCATTTTATCTACCACGTCATTACTAGAGTTGTTGAAATTACTTACTGTAATCGCAAAAGCTATTTTCTTTCCAGACTTAGAATTTACGTAACCAGCATAAGATTTTATACGTGACATTGTTCCGCTTTTAGCTACAATTCGTCCAGCTCCAGGTTGGTCTTTACATAATCCACTAATCGTTCCTGATTTTCCAGCAATTGGGAGTGTTGAGAAATAAATAGAATGATTTTTTGAAAGTGACATTGCCTTCAAGAGATTGCAATAATGAGAGGCAGAAATAGCATTTGTTCTTGAAAGTCCACTCCCATCAGTTAAATTAAGTCCGTTGAAGCTGAATTTCTCAGCCCAATATTTTTCTATTTGTTTTAATCCTTCCTCTGTACTTCCGTTTCCTGTTATTTTATATCCAACAAGACATACCAATTCTTCAGCGAATAAATTAATACTTTTCATATTTGTCAAGGTAGCAATATCAGAAATTTTTTGCCCTTTGTTGGTGTAAATTAATTTGTAAGATGCTTGATAACGATTTTTGATTGCTTGATTTTGCTGTCTTACAGATTTTGCACCTTCATTTACAACAATGCCGAAAGAATTCAATTGTTGGGTTAATTCATAAGCCAATTGAAATTCAGGATCTGGCAAACTACCTTTCACTTCAAAAGAAGTTTGATTCAGAGGCAAAGACCCATTTGAAAATCTATCTAGAGAATATGGCCCTCCAAAAATGAAAGAATGATCACCTGAAACATTATCAGAAGTAGTGTAATTGTGAAACACCAAATTATGAACAGTGGGAAAGGTCTGTAAAAGTTCTGTTTTTGCACCAACAAAATTTCCTGTCTTAAAAACTAATTTTAGCATATTGTCAAAAACACATATTCCAGAAGGTCCAGCGCCATAATAGTTGCCCATATCTGACCAATTCCAACCGTCTGGAACACCAAAATAACCAAATTCAGATCCATCACCATAAACACTTCCCGTAACTGTTTTTATCCCTAATTTTTTAATGGTATCAGCCCATTTAAGAAGAAAATCTTTTTGATTGCCTTCAGAATGGAAATACTTACTTCCTAGCGTCATATCACCACCACCTCTAATCCAAATATTTCCTTTTAATGTGCCATTTTTTTCAATTACACCATCTATGTATAAACGCGTTTCTGGACGATAATCAGCGCCTAATAATTCGATTGCAGAGGCAGTTGAAAAAAGTTTTGCTGTTGATGCGGATGCCAATGCTAAATTTGGATTATGAGCAGCTATTTGATTGCCAGTAGTAAGGTCA
>JBIIWQ010000033.1:0-12027 GCA_044338805.1 Crocinitomicaceae bacterium | reverse complement strand
AATAGCTGAAAACGATTACAACCTCAACATTCCTCGTTATGTTGACACGTTTGAAGAAGAAGATGAAGTCGATTTAGCTTCTATTACAATTGAACTCCGCACGGTGGCTAAGGCTCTTGAAGCCACAGATGCTAACATTGAAGGTTTTTGCAAAGAATTAGGAATTGAAACACCATTTTGAGACCTATGGAAACGATGGATATAGACAAAGCAAAAAAGTTAGTTCCTGAATTGAGGTTTAAGGAGTTTGATGGTGATATTAAAAATTCATATAAAAAACACTCATTTGAAAATATTTTTCTTTTCTCAACAGGAAAAAACATAAAGCAAAATGAATCTTCACCTTATTTTGAAATTCCATGTGTGAGATATGGGGAATTATATCACATGTATAATGAAGTGATTAGTAAGGTTATTAATAAAACAAACTTAGATAATTCTGAACTTAAATTTAGTGATGGAGATGAAATATTACTTCCATCCGCAGGAGAAGATCCTTTAGATATCGGTTCAGCATCAGCACTCACGATTAAAAATGTAGCAATAGGTAGAACTATAAATATATTAAAACCTTTAATTCCTGATATCTATTATCAAATCTATGTTGCATATTATATCAACCAGAAATTAAGAAAGAAAATTTCATCTTTAGCTAAAGGAGTTAGCATAAGTAACGTATATAATTCTGATTTAAAAACATTAGATATTATTCTCCCTTCTCTCCCCGAGCAACAAAAAATAGCATCTTTTTTAAGTGCTGTAGATGAAAAAATACAGCAACTTAACCGCAAAAAAGAATTATTGGAGTATTACAAAAAGGGGGTAATGCAACAATTGTTTTCTGGTAAATTGAGGTTTAAAGATGAGAAAGGTAAAGATTATGCGGATTGGGGGGAGAAGAGATTAGGGAAATGCTTGGATTATATTCAACCTACCAAATACTTGGTTTCAAGCACGGAATATGATAACTCATTTAACATACCGGTTCTTACGGCTGGTAAAACTTTTATTTTAGGATATACAAATGAAACAAATGGAATATTTGAAAAAAAATTGCCGGTAATAATTTTCGATGATTTTACTACCGCAACTAAATATGTTGACTTTCCATTTAAAGCCAAATCTTCAGCAATGAAAATATTAGTTCCATTTAACGAAGTAAATATTAAATTCATTTATGAAGCAATGCAAATTATGAAATATGAAATTGGCGGTCATGAGAGACATTGGATTTCTAAATTTTCTCAAATATTAATGCCATTTCCTTGCCTTGTAGAACAACAAAAAATTGCCAATTTCTTATCAAGTATTGATGCTAAAGTAGAAGGCACAACCCAACAAATAACCCAAACCCAAACCTTTAAAAAAGGGTTGTTGCAAAAGATGTTTGTATAGAAATATGAAAAACAATTACGATAAAATATTTCAGGAGGAGGTATTACGGTTATTGAAAGAATTGTATAACAA
Organism: Crocinitomicaceae bacterium; assembly: GCA_044338805.1. GTDB lineage: Bacteria > Bacteroidota > Bacteroidia > Flavobacteriales_D > Crocinitomicaceae > M0103. The sequence goes on along the minus strand of JBIIWQ010000033.1, from coordinate 10,560 downwards.
TCCTATTGATATGGCTGAAACAAAAATCAAACGCGTTGTAATACAAACCGAAAAAAGATTTATTTCTTACTTAGTGAAACATGATTTAGTTTCAGAGATAAAATCAGCTAATGGTGGAGGTAAATGGGGTTTACAGCTAGAAAGTAATGGTTACGAAGTGTTTGAAAAATATAATGGATGGGATGATTATAAAAGGCAAGTAATTGATAAACAATCAAAATTGGAAAAGGCAAAAAATCTAGCTGTAAAATATTGGTGGGTTACAATAATAATATCTTTGGCCTCTCTTGCAGTAGCGATAATTGCATTAATGAAATCATAATATGGAGCATCAACTTAAACAATTTATCGAATTACAAAAAATCGCCAATTTCCTTTCAAGCATCGATATTAAAATAGAAAGTACAAACCAACAAATAACCCAAACCTTTAAAAAAGAGTTAATGTAATAATTATTTTATTTAAAATATAACCATGAAATACCCAGAAGAAGCATTTAAGGAAATCCTTAAACATTGTATTGAAATAGTTGAGCCAAATGAGATATTAGATTGCGAATTGATTGAAACAAATGAATATCAAAAACTTTGGAAAGAATTAGCAAAACATGAACATCCTTTTTGGAAACGGGTCGTTTTGAATTACTCAGCTAAATTATATGATCCTGAAGTAGGGTTTTATGGAATATATTCAGGAAATATTATAAATAATTTTGAAAAATTATTTCCAGGAACTGTTGAAGAATTGTTTCTTTACTATTACCAAATTGATTTAGACAAATGGAAAGAAGTTTATAATGAAGATGAGGATGAATATTATTTCTCAAATGATTATGAAAAAATTAGTCGTTTTTCAATTGAAAAATTCGTTGCCATTGCTGTTTGCAATGATTATAATAAACTTCATAGTTTCATCGATGGCCATTTAAATAGAATCTAAACTTGTTTTATGAGCCACCAATCCGAAGCCATTCTTGAAAATAACCTAAATCCAAACCTTAAAAAAAGGTTTTTTGCAGCAGCTATTTGTATAGAATGAAGTATTACATGTTCATAGATGAAAGTGGTGATCACGGTTTGGTAAATCTGGATGTAAATTTTCCTGTTTTCTTATTGTGTGGCATGTTGGTGGAAGAACAATCCTACTTCAAAATGCGTGATGAATTGAATGTCTTAAAAAATTCAATTTGGAAAAATAAAGACGTTGTTTTGCATTCAAGGGATATCCGAAAATGTGAGAAAGAATTTCAAGTGTTATTTGATATGGAAATAAAACAACATTTCTATTTAGAATTGAATAAAATTATTTCCGAAGGAAAATACACCGTCTTCGCATCTGCTATTCAAAAAGAAAGATATATCAACAAATATGGACGGTTATCCAATGACGTTTATGAAATCGCATTAAGTTTTATTATAGAGCGTGCTGTATTTTATTTAGATAATTCTAAAGAGCAAAAATCTCTGCAAATAGTAATTGAAAAACGAGGAAAAAAAGAAGATAAGCAATTGGACGAACATTTTCAGCGGCTAAAATCAAGAGGTACAAGTTATGTGAATTCAGAACGATTAGCTGCTTTAAAATTAGACATTCATTTCAGAGATAAGAAAGAAAATATTAATGGTCTTCAATTTGCTGATTTACTCGCATACCCCATTGCTAGATATGCCATTGATAAAAATAGAGCTAATCCAGCTTTTGATTTGTTGGCGACAAAGTTTTATACAAAAGGAGGGAAAAGATATGGTCTTAAGATGTTTCCATAAAAACAAAAGCCAAACTTTCGCTTGGCTTTTGCTCGACCGGGGACACCCCAATCCTTTTATCTTAAATATTAAAAGATTCAATAATTATATTCAAATATAGTTCAATTATCAGAATAGTGAGAAACTTTTATTAAAATTAACAAATAATTGAAAAAATAATAAGCTGTAAGAACTGAAAATGAGCCACCAATCCGAAGCCCTTCTTGAAAACAACGTAATCAAACAACTGATTGGTTTGGGGTATTCATCTGTTAAAATTACGGATGTGGAGGGTTTGCTGTCCAATCTTAAAAATCAACTGGAACTTTTCAATGAAACTACTTTTACACCAAAAGAGTTTGATGCAATCCTCAATCATTTAGCCAAAGGAAATGTATTTGAAAAAGCCAAAACCTTAAGAGATCGTTTTCAGTTAACCAAAGAAGTGGGCACTTCCTTTTATGTGCGCTTTTTCAACCAAGAAGATACCAGTAAAAATTTATATCAGGTTACTAACCAAGTTACACAAGAAGGTTCATTCTTAAACCGATACGATGTAACGCTTTTGGTAAATGGTTTGCCTTTGGTTCAAATAGAATTGAAGCGTTCTGGTATTGAAATTAAAGAAGCGTTTAATCAAATCAATCGCTACCAATTACACTCTTTTTGGAGCAATAACGGATTGTTTCAGTATGTACAATTGTTTGTAATCAGCAATGGCGTTAATACAAAATATTTAGCAAACAACCGTCTCCAATCAGTGAAGCAAACATTCTTTTGGGCAGACGAAAACAATAAAAACATTACAGAACTGAACGAATTTGTTGCTGCATTTTTAAATCCAACGCATTTGGGTAAAATGGTAGCGCATTACATCGTAATCAACGAAACGCACAAAGTAATGATGGTTTTGCGTCCGTACCAATATTTCGCAACGGAAGCCATTATCAAACAAGTTTCTCAATCCAATGACAACGCCTACATTTGGCATACAACAGGTTCTGGTAAAACCTTAACTTCCTTTAAGGCAAGTCAAATTATCATGGAACTGCCTGGCGTTCACAAAGTGGTTTTTGTTGTCGATAGAAAAGATTTGGATTACCAAACAATGAATGAATTCAATGCATTCAAAAAGGACAGCGTTGATGTAACGGATAACACCCAATCATTAGTTCGGCAGTTAAAAGACAACACGAAATTGGTTTTAACGACCATTCAAAAGTTGAACAATGCGATTTCCGAGCGTTTTAAATCTGGGATAGATTCTTTGAGAAATGAGAAAATTGTTTTCATTTTTGATGAGTGTCACCGCAGCCAATTTGGAGAAACACATGGACGCATCACGGAGTTTTTTGCCAATAGTCAGTTAATTGGATTTACTGGAACACCCATTTTCGCTGAAAACGCTTCTAAAAATGAATTAGGAAAACGCACAACCAAAGATTTATTTGGAAACTGTTTACACAAATATGTCATTACGGATGCTATTCGAGATGAAAATGTTTTGCGTTTTGGAATTGAATACGTTGGAAAATACAAAAACAAGAGCAATGCTTTTATTGACATCGATGTAGAAGAAATTGATAAGAAAGAGGTGCTTGATTCAGAAAAGCGTTTAGAGAAAATAGCCGATTACATCATTGCTTACCACGATCAAAAAACATTTAGAAAAGACTATTCTGCCCTTTTTGCTGTGAGCAGTATTGACAATGTCATCAAGTATTACGATTTGCGCATTGCCACCATCTTCACGTATGGCACAAACGAAGATTCGGAATCTGCTGCCGATTATCTTCCAGAAGAAGAGGATTGGACGGAAGCCGCTGAACCATTGGCGGTCTATCAATCGAGTCATACACGTGATAAATTGGAAGGATACATTGGTGATTACAACAAAATGTACAATACCAGTTTTTCCACGAAAGACAGCCAACAATTTGAAAACTATTTCAAAGACATCAGCAAGCGTTTAAAGGAGCGAGAGAAAGAAAGTTTCAATAACGAGAAAGACCGTTTAGACATTGTTCTCGTTGTAAACATGTTGCTAACTGGATTTGATGCAAAGAAAGTAAACACCTTGTATGTTGACAAAAATCTAAAGCAACACGGTTTAATACAAGCATTTTCAAGAACAAATAGAATTTTAGGCGAACAGAAGTCGCAAGGAAACATTTTAGCGTTCAGAAACCTTAAAAAAGCAACGGATGAAGCAATCACCTTGTTTTCGAACAAAGATGCCAAAGAGGTTGTAACAATGCCAGATTACGAACTAATTGCTGTCAAGTTTGATGAAGCATTGATGTTCTTAAGAGAAATTGCGCCAACGTATCAAAGTGTTAATGAGTTGGAAAGTGAAGAAGACGAAGCGCTTTTTGTGCAAGCATTTAGAAAATTGATGCGCAACATGAATGTGTTGCAATCCTACACCGATTTTGATTGGGAAGATTTGCACATCGATGAGCAAGAATTTGAAGATTATAAAAGCAAGTATTTAGACTTGTACGACAAAGTAAAAAGAGATGCTCAAAAGCAAAAAACATCTATTCTTGACGACATCGATTTTGAATTGGAACTGATTCACCGAGATCAAATAAATGTATCGTACATCTTAAAATTGCTAACACAATTGAAAGGTGCTAAATCGGCCGCAGCTTCAGCACAGCGTAAAACCATCATCGATTTATTGGGTGGCGATGTTAAACTTCGTTCCAAACGTGAATTGATTCAAAAATTCATTGACGAAAATCTTCCGTTCATCCAAGATGTCGACAGAATCGAAGACGAATTTGAAAAGTACTGGAGCGATCAAAAAGTTTTGGCTTTAGAGAAGTTGTGCACCGATGAGAATTTAGACAAAGCCCAATTCAAAGCGTTGATAGATGCCTACATTTTTAGTGGCAGAGAACCAATTCGAGACGAAGTTTTCAAATGTTTGGACAACAAACCAAGTGTTCTGCAAGCAAGAGCAATCGGCGAACGAATCATTGAAAAGATGAAGGAGTATGTGGAGGTGTTTGTGATGGGAATGATGGGGTAAAATGAAACGAACAACACAACTCCGAGATTGGCTACTGCCCATGTTGATTAATGTACAGGTGAGAGTGGGTTAAAATAAAATAATAACAATGAAAAAAACTAATGTTGGAGGAATAATAATGTTGACGGCCATTGTTGTAGTATTGGCTCTTATTATTTTACTAATTATTTTCAAGGGTACTAATAATTCTTGGTTCGATCTTTTAATAGGTATTTCCTCAATTACAGGTTCTGTAGCCACTGCTGCAACTGTTTTATTTCTTGCCTCACAAATCAATCAGCAAAGAAATAAAGATAATATCGAATTGGTTTTTAATCTATACCGTGAATTTTATAATAATCCATCACACTCTAAGTTGTTTTCAATAATTGATTTTGATTATGATAAGAAGTGTGATAATGAGGTATCCTTGAATCAGATCCTTGAGATAATCATTAGATCAGAACCTTTTGAATTAAATATTGCTAATGAAAGGAGTCAGATAGAAGAACATTTTGAAATTGATTTACCCGAAGAAACAGACCTGAGTAACTACATGAATTTTTTCAACGCGCTTGGGAAGCTGATCTAAGAAAACAAAGAGTTAATGAGAACAACTGAAAACATATTCAATTATCAACTTAAGAAAACCCTTACTCATCCAATACTGATCAATTATTTGATTGATGGGGATTTCAAGGGAATATTGGCATTCAATCACAAAATAAGGATCCCTTTCTTTTTCTATGGTACTTTGAAAGACCCAAAAGAGAGAAAAAAAAACATTGGCGCTTGGGAATGGGAACCCAATGTCGAATGTACCCTGTTCGGCTACGCAATATTAGATATTTCTGATGAAGAAGGAACTTATCCGGCTCTAATCAAGGCAGAAAACAGTTCAGTAATGGGGATCTACTCAGAAGTTCAAGTAACAAATTTCTTTGAATTTTTTACAGCGATAGACGATTATGAGGCTGTTGGTGATTTGTATGAAAGACGCTTAGATTGGGTTCATATCGATGCATCTTCAGAGAAAAAATTATGTTGGATTTATATAAAAAAATAATGGAACTATCCGAACTGAAATCAATCATAAACGCTGGCAAATTTCCAAAAAACCACAACCATTTTGGTGGTGCTAATTTGATCATTACCAATGACCCGAACCGCAATTATCATGAAGCAGATGTTGTGGTGTATACCGATCATGCGGCTGCTTTGAGTTGGTTGGTTATAGAACTCAAGAAGATCTATGATGCCAAACTTAACTCATCTAATAAATATAATTTTTATCCTTATATCGGTGAATTGATTCAAGCGTCTGTTAACGCAAATGATGATTTATTTGAGACGATGTTGTTTGTGATGGATAAAATTGAAGAAGATTGGGGAAGTGAATCTTTTTGATAATTGGCATATTAAAAAAATGATTTTATAAATTGAACAGTTTAATTAACGACTAAAAAATGAATCCTAACAATCCACAAATACTAACCCTTATTCAAAACTATAAATCCTACATTTCCAATACGAAGATGCAGGATGAGGTATACAAATGGGAATTGGTAAAGAAATACAAGGGTCGTCCAGATACTAATTCGCAAGATTTCACAAAAGAATTGAAATCAATCAAGTTTCAAAATTTGCTTTATGCAATGGGGATTGCGGTTACAAATCATCTTGCGAAAGATGCACCTGAGGAATATCGACAACTGTTTATTGCACTTTTTAACGAATCAACACCGTTGAATATTCGCGTAAATTCTTTTAATGTTGAATCTTTAAAATTATACCGTTCAATTGGAGGAGAATTGGGACACCATCAGGATGAGCGATCTATCTCAACGTATTTAACCATACATAATCCAGAAAAATACACTTTTTACAAAAGCACTTTTTACAAAGAATTTTGCAAATTAATAGGAGTAGAACCTGCTGGAAAAAATGAGAAGTATGGTCATTATTTGGAATTAGTAAATCAATTTATAGAAAATTACATTGTTCCTGATACCGAATTAACTGATACGGTAAAAAGCTATATTCCTGAATATTATGATGGAAAGAACAATCTACTGTTGGCACAAGATATTTTGTTTAATATGTTGAATAAGGCAGAAGAAGATTCAAATTATTGGATCTTTCAAGGGAATCCAAAAGTATATGATTTTTCAAGTGCAATAAACAATGGGGTCATTGATCAATGGACAGCAAGTGCTCATCGAGATAAAATGAGAATTGGTGATAAAGTTGTTTTTTGGCTTACAGGAACTAATGCCGGTTGCTATGCTTTGGGAGAAGTTACAAGTGTTCCTTTTCAAAATCTTGAACCTAAAGATGAATTTTGGAAAGAAGAGGATAAATCTGAATGGAAAGTTGGGGTTAAAATATCTCACAATTGCTCATCGAATCCAATTTTAAAAGAACAAACCGAAATAATAGATGAACTTACCAATCTTAATGTTGGTAATCAAGGCACTAATTTTTCGGCTACCAAGGACCAGTTTTCTTGTTTAATGGACATTATTAATTCCTCAGAGTCAAATATATATTCTAAGGTAAAGAGGTTAATGGCGTCTGATAAAATGAATACCTACATAGACCTAATTCGTGATTTTGTTTCTACCAATAATCTCGATTCAAACGACTCAAGAATCAGTTTGAATGTTCGTGAAAATAAACAGCGTCTCGTTTTTGTAATTGGAAGCAGATACTCGCTTTGCATTGAAAAGATCAAAAATGACACAGTAATTTCATTCATTTCTTCCAAAGAACATAATCGAAATTCATCTACACCATTTAAAAATAATAAGGGTGAGATTGAAGCATATTGGAATCGATTTGATTCTGCCCAAGCAGATATTATGATCACCGAAATAAAAGAAGGATTAGCAAAAGAACTTTCTAGAAATAACACATGTCCTTATCGAAAGCACTCAAATGCCGATTTTAACAAGGATGTTTTTGGTGAAATAGTCACCAAAAAATATTGGTTATACGCACCTGGAGAAAATGCTTCAATGTGGGATGAATTCCTACAAGATGGTGTGATGGGACTTGGATGGGATGAGTTGGGTAACTTAAATGATTATTCCTTAAAAGAAGATATTGCCGCTCGATTACAGGAACTTAGTGATTCAGATTCTTCCAAGGCGAATGATGCAACTGCTAATTTTGATTTTAAGGAGTCTATTAGTATTGGTGATGTAATCATAGCAAAAAAAGGCCGAAGCGCTTATTTAGGATATGGAATTGTTACATCAAACTACTATTATGATGAATCTGTCGCTTTATACAAACACAAAAGAAAAGTCAACTGGATAAAAAATGGCTATTGGGAAAGTGAACACTCGATTGCTCTTAAAACGCTCACTGACATAACAAATATTCCTTATAAACCGAACCCTTCAATTCTTGCTCCAAAGGCAATACTGGACTTAATAAATGCACCTATTTCAAACATTATGAATCAACAACCGATAAACCAAATTTTGTACGGGCCTCCTGGAACTGGTAAAACTTTCAAATTAAAGGATGAATACTTTTCGAAGTATTCAACAAAGGAAACCTCACTATCTCCAGAACAGCATTTTGAAAATGTTGTCAGTGAATGTTCTTGGTGGCAAGTAATTGCTGTTGCTTTGATAAAAATAGGCAAATCTAAAGTTACCGCCCTCTCAGAACATCCATGGGTTGTGCAAAAAACGAAATTATCCAATACAAATACAGTTCGACCAACATTATGGGGGCAACTTCAAAGTCATACGATTGATACATGTGAATTTGTAAATGTCAAATCAAAACAACAACCTTTCATCTTTAATAAAACTGAAGATTCTTTTTGGGAAATTATTAATGAAGAAGATGTAAAGGAACAAGCACCAGAAATTTATGAATTGATAGATTCCGTTGAAAACTTCAAACCCAATCCAGACAAAGAAATTCAGCGCTATGTTTTCACTACTTTCCATCAATCTTATAGTTACGAAGATTTCATCGAAGGAATAAAACCGATAATGACTGATGGTGATTTGGATGGAAATGTTGCTTATCATATCGAAGATGGTGTTTTCAAACAACTTTGCAAAAAAGCGGAAATGGATCCAGAAAATCGTTATGCTATTTTCATTGATGAAATTAACCGTGGGAATGTTTCTGCCATTTTTGGAGAATTAATCACATTAATAGAACAAGACAAACGCAAAGGCGCTGCTAATGGAATGTCAGCTTTATTACCGTATTCTAAAAAGCAATTTTCAGTACCACAAAACATAGACATTTATGGTACCATGAACACAGCCGATCGTTCAGTCGAAGCGTTGGATACAGCATTGCGCAGACGTTTTTCTTTCGAAGAAATGTTGCCACAACCTGAACTTATTGCAAGTAAGGGAAAAGCAGACAAAGGAATGATTGGTACAATTAATTTGGTTGAATTATTAATTACCATCAACGAACGCATTGAATCATTAGTTGACAGAGACCACACCATAGGTCATGCATTTTTTATGGATGTAGATTCTCCTGATTCTTTGAGAAATGTTTTTGCGAACAAGGTAATTCCATTGTTGCAAGAGTACTTCTATGGCGATTATGCCAAAATGGAAATGGTGATAGGTTCAGATTTCTTTAATATCAAGGATTCTAGTAAAATCAAATTTGCCGTGAAACCAGAAGACTTTGAATCAACTGGAAAAACATATCAAATCAAAAACCTAAGTGATAAAGTTGCTATACCAGATGAGGTGTTGGTAGATGCTTTCAGTAAGTTGATTACAGGAGTAGCTTGAATAAATTAGATGTCTTTGAACATGGCCGCTTATTAATCGGTGAACAAGGTTTTAAACAAAGCCATTGGGATGCTTTTGTCAAATTGAATACTGTTCACAATAATGAGTATTTTGATGTTTTACACAATGGTTTGCGCTTCAAACAATACGTTGGTGTAATTCAAGTAGATGGTTTGTTGGTGCACATTCATCCCAAAGCAGACAAAGACGATAGCGACGAGAAATGGAAAGTTGTATTGCTACAAATGCTCAAAGCGTGCGGCAAAGTAAAGGCTCAAACTGCTGGAAATGCCAATCTCAAAAAGCAACACATTAACTTATTAGAGGTTTATTTTGAATACTTCCTCAAAGAAATAGAGCAACTCATTCATGCAGGATTAGTAAAAAAATACCGAACAGAAACAAGCAATGTAAAAGCATTGAAAGGTAAACTCGATTTTGCTGGAAACATTCGCCACAACCTGATTCACAAAGAACGGTTTTATACTGCGCACCAAATCTATGATGCGAACCACAAACTGCATCACGTATTGGCGCATGCGTTAGAAATTGTTGGTCAGTTTACACGCGCAACACGCTTAAATGACAAATGCAGAAGAACGCAATTGGCTTTTCCAGAAGTGGATAAAATAAAACCAAGTCTTCAATTGTTGGAATCGATTAAAATCAACCGAAAAACTGCTCCTTACGAACGTGCACTTGAATTGGCGAAATTGATCATTCTCAATTATTCGCCAGATATCAATCACGGTCAGCAGAAAATGATCGCACTACTGTTCGACATGAATGTTTTGTGGGAAGAATATGTTTTACGTGAATTGAAACGCTATGCGCAAAAACATCCTGAAGAACAATGGGAAGTAACAGGTCAATCTTCTAAAGTCTTCTATGGTTCTAGTCGCACCATTCGACCAGATATTGTGCTAAAGAAAGGAGACGAAACAATCATCATTGATACAAAATGGAAGCGTCCAACCAACAAAGCAGCCAGCATTGAAGACTTGCGCCAAAT
>JBIIWQ010000032.1:0-12103 GCA_044338805.1 Crocinitomicaceae bacterium | reverse complement strand
AAGAATTTGTGCGCTTTGAAATTTGCTGTATAGGAATCTAATGCCATCATTGAACAGCCTTCTATTGTAGCTTTTTCACTGAGGTAGTTGAAGATTAATTTACCAACACCTTGAGAACGAGATTTAGAGGAAACAACCATGTTATCAATTTCCAAATATTTACCACACCACAATTTTGTACCTATCCAATAGCCTGCAATTCCTAAGCATTCTTCACCATCAAAAACAGCAACTTGACCATAATTGTTATTTGGGATCATCGCTGTTAAATCAGCATCGTAATCTTCTAATGTCAATGACGGATAAAGCTCTTGCATCACGGATAAATAATTCAACATTTCCGCTTTTCCATCTAATTCTCGAACAATCATTTTGCGTGTTTTACTATTAATTCTGTATAAAATAACTCATATATTCTGCGGTACTCATCGTTCCAAGAATAACTTTCTTTGAATCCATGTGCCTCGACAGGGAAAACGGCTAATTCCCAATTTTCTTTTCCTAATTCAATAAACCGTTGACTCAATCTTACAACATCTTGAAATTGAACATTGTCGTCTACCATTCCATGTAGCAATAACAATTTTCCTTGTAATTGGTTCGCATAATAAATGGGAGAACTCTTTTTATAAGACTCTGGATCAGTTCCTGGATAATTTAAAATGTTGCTCGTATATTCATGGTTGTAATGCGCCCAATCGGTTACTGATCTTAATGCTGCAGCACAAGGGAATTCAGTTGGAGTTGTGAGCATCGCCATAAGTGAAATGAATCCACCATACGATCCGCCATAAATTCCAATTCGTGTAGAATCGATACCGAAATTATTGACTAAGAAATCTTTTCCATCCAAATGATCTTGTAAATCACGTCCGCCCATGTGACGATAAATCGCCGTTCTGTAAGCACGACCATACCCTTCACTCGCTCGGTAATCAATATCCAAAACGGTAAAACCATTGTCAACGAGTAAATTATGGAACATGTATTCTCTGTAATAATTACTCCAATAATTATGAGCATTTTGAAGATAACCAGCGCCGTGTACAAAAATGACAGCAGCTTTGTTTTTATCTTTTATTGTAGGTTCATAAATTCTTGCATAAACGTCTAAACCGTCTGACGCTTTGAAGGTTGAAACTTGAGGTTTTCTCCATTGATAGGCATTAAATGCTGCTGTCGTTGAATTCGTTATTTTCTTCAATTGAGTATTCGGAATGTTTGGTGCTGTAAATAATTCCCAAGGCTGATTTTTATATGAATAGCGAATAGCCAACGTTTTTTCGTCTGGAGAGATTGAAACTTCATGAGCTCCATCAGACGTTAAGATTGGAATCAGTTTTTTCGAAGCTATTTCCAATTTCCAAAACTCACGATTTCCAGGATGATTCCTGTTTCCTGTGATGTAGAAATGCTTCCCATCATTCGATAATTGTGCCTGATGAACTTCCCATTTTACTGAAGTTAATTGGTGTTTCTCTTTCAGTTTGATAGAGTAGGTATACAAATGAGAATACCCACTTTCTTCAGATTGGAAATAAACCGTTTGACCATCATTCAACCAACCCAAAGTTCCTTCCTCTGCATTCCAACTAGAGATTCCAGGTCCTCCAATCCAAGCTTCATCATGTTGATGTTCGATTTCAACAACTTCTTTTGTTGCAAGGTCAATTAAAACGATCCACCTGTCTTTGTTGTCATACGCTCGAATATCACAAACAGCAAAATTATTCACAGTTGAGAACTTCAAAGAATGCATCACAATTTTTCGGTCCTTGTCATAAAGTGAAGCATCATTCAAATAACTTGGTTTTTTGCGAATATCACTCAATTTAGAAAAGTCGAGGATGAAAACTGAATCTTGCTCGATAGAATAAATTCCCAAGCGATGACTTGGATCTTCATCACTCACTTTTGCACGAGCTGGACTTGCAAACGTATGCCCGTCTGAAGAAATGTGATTTTCAACATGTGTTTCTTTTTCTTTAGGGTATGCTGAAAGTCTAAATCCTACAAAACGGTTGTCAGGCGAAATCTGAATGTTTTCGATTGCATCATCCCCAAAATAATACGATTTTGGAAATTTATAAATTGTTGTCTCTTGTTCTTTTCGCCAATCCTTGCGTTCTTTTTTATCTTGAAGAAATTGAAATAAATCAGCTTCCTCTTTTGTGACAAACGAATCATCCTTTTTTGACGGCATTCCGTCCCCAGGTTGAAAATTGGTGAGTTGAATGATTGTTCCTGCTAATGCATTATAAGAATACACGTTGTTTTCTTGTTGAAAGCAAATGATATTTTCAAATTTCGTGCGTTGGATATTATAAATAGGGTAGGACGATTGATAAATTAACGTTGAAACTTTTGTCTTCTTGTTATATGCAACTAATGCTCCTTCGATACTGTAATAATTGATGAGGTTATTTCTTTGAACATGATCAAATTCAAAGATTGATTTAGAATCTGCTTTTGCCGTCAAATTCGTTTTACCATTTACAAGGTAAGCATACGTTGAATTTCCAAGTTCATTTTGTGGATTCCATTCGAAGAAAATGGTTTGTCCATCCGCGCTCCAACGAATACTTTCCGGCAGATTCCCAACGAACTCATTTCCTTTAATTATTTCTTTAATAGAAAGGGAAGAATTGTTTGGAACAGTTTGACTAAAAACACTCTGATAGGAGAGGATTAGAATTGGAAGAAGGAACTTGAACATGTAAAAATTGTTTTTTGTAAAAATAAGTATTTTAGAGTTTGAATTGAATTTTTTGAACTACCAATCATTTTTAAAAGTGATGTTGAAACAAAATCTAAACTGAAATAATTAAGGTCGAATTAAATTTTGAATTATTTGCATCCTCCCCCTTTTATCCCCCTCTAAAGGGGGAGATTTAAATTCTCATTCTAAAATTGAGTTTGAAGTTTTAGTGGGTCATGTTTTCCCCCTTTGGAGGGGGACTAAGGGGGAGGGATTTCCTTTTTAAACTATACATTTTTTTATGTAAGTCCCATAAATGAAGTTTTTCACCTGTCAAAGATCAAAGATTTTAGAACGAAACAAAAATATTTCTAACTCCCGAATTCCAAATTCCAAATAATGTACTATCTTTGCACCCTTAAATTAATTTATAAACCGGGGTTTCGAACCCTACATTGTAAAAACAAAAATTATGGCAACTAGAATTAGATTGCAAAGACATGGTAAGAAAAGCAAGGCTTTTTACCATATCGTAGCTGCAGACAGCAGATCAAAAAGAGATGGTAAATTCATCGAGAAATTAGGAATTTACAATCCAAACACAAACCCAGCAACAATCGACATCAATTTTGATCGTACATTAAGTTGGGTACAAGTTGGTGCTGAAATGTCAGACACAGCTCGTGCTATTTTATCTTACAAAGGTGTTTTGTACAAAAACCACTTAATTAAAGGTATCGCAAAAGGTGCTTTAACTGCAGAGCAAGTTGAAGAAAAGTTTGCAGTATGGTTAGCTGAGAAAGACAATAAAATCACTGGTAAAAAAGATGGTTTAGCTAAAAATGATGCTTCTGATAAAGCAGCTCGTTTAAAAGCAGAAACTGAAGCAAACGAAGCTAGAGCGAAAGCTTTAGAAGCGAAAAACAATCCAGTTGAAGTTGTTGAAGAAGCTCCATTAGCGGAAGAAACTGCGGTTGCTGAGTCTGTCGAAGCAGAAGAAGTTGTTGAAGAAACTCCAGTAGTTGAAGCAGTAGCAGAAGAAGTTGTTGAAGAGGCTCCAGTAGCAGAAGCTCCAGCTGAAGAAGCGGCTAGCGAAGAGGAAACTCCAGCAGCAGAATAAATATTAGACATTGAATGAATAAAGCGGATTGCTTTCATTTTGGATATGTAGCGAAACTTCACGGATTTAAAGGTGAAGTTTCGCTGTTTTTAGACGTTACGAATCCAGAAGATTATGTAACGCTCGATGCCGTTTTTGTGGAAATAAATGGTCAACTATCTCCTTTCTTTATTAAATCTTTTAAGTTAAAAAACATCGGTTTCGCTGCTGTGAAATTTGAAGGCGTTGATACAGAAAATGCAGCAAGAGTGATGTTGCGAAACAATCTTTATTTGCCTGCTCAAATTTTACCAAAACTTTCAGGAAAGAACTTTTACGATCATGAAATCGTTGGTTTTAAAGTAATCGATGTGAATTATGGTGAAGTGGGAATTATGGAGTCAGTTATTGACTTAAAAGTAAATCCTTTGCTACAAATCATGAACGGTAAGAAAGAAGTGCTTGTTCCCTTGATTGAAGGAATTGTTGAAAATGTTGATCGAAAGAATAAAACATTAACAATCAACGCACCCGCTGGATTAATAGAATTATATTTAGCATAATGAAATCTTAAGGTTTTTTTATTTTTACCTTGAAACTTTAACCTTATTACTTTTACCTTGATAATCTACACTAACGTTTGATTTAATCAAAGCTTCGCTTTTCTTCCTTTTTACTTTTTAAAAAAAAAATGCCTCCCTTTTTATTTAAACATTTTGCAATTACACAAGATCGTTCAGTTTTAAAAGTTGGAACGGATGCAATGCTTCTTGGTGCGTTTATCAATTCTGAACATGAACACCTAGGTTTGGATATTGGAACTGGAACAGGTGTGTTATCACTCATGCTTGCACAAAAGAATCCAAGTATTCAAATTGATGCAATTGATTTGGATAGTGAAAGTATACTTGATTGTCAAGAGAATTTCACTCATTCAAACTGGTCAGAACGGTTGTCAGCCATTTCAGCAGATTTCTTAGCACATGAGTTAGACAAAAAATATGACCTCATTTTTTCAAATCCGCCATTTTATCAAAATTCCTTAGTAAACGAAAATCACAGAACTGCAGTTAGTAAACACGCCGTTCATTTGCCGTTCGACCAATTATTTGAAAAAGTTTCAAGTTTACTATCTGACACTGGTTGTTTTTGGATCATTTTTCCTTTTGATGATTTTGAAAAAGTTCATGCTCACGGTAAATCGAATGGAATGTTGATCGAAAATAAAATCACCATAGAAAGTAAATTAAGCGTCCCAACGCGAATAATTCTTTCGTTGAGAAAAACCGTAAATCAAGTATCAGAAAAAACACTCGTAATTCGAAATTTAGATAATTCTTTTACAGATGAATACATTGAATTGACTAAAGAGTTTCACGGTAAAAAATTACATTAATTTAATCGATAGAAAATAGTGTTTTAACATCAGTATAAATAAGATTGCCTTTTTTTTAAAAGATTCTTTGAAAATTGATAGTAAAGATGAAACTAAACAATAAATTTGCGTAAGTTTTTTAAAAGAGGAAAAAATGTTGGTTTTTGTAACTGCCATTCTCATAAAAAAGGAAAGATTTATTGACTAAATTGATTTAAGATATGAAATCAACAAGTGTAGATTATTTACCAATATTACTCCAGATTTTAGTAATAGGTGGTTTTGTAGTGTTTGTATTGTTCATTACGCAGTTTTTAGGACCAAGATTACATTCTAAAAAGAAAGATTCCAACTGGGAATGTGGAATTGAATCAGTTGGAGATGCTCGTTTTCCTGTTTCAGTTCGTTATTTCATGACTGCAATTCTTTTCGTGTTGTTCGACGTAGAGGTAATTTTCTTTTATCCGTATGCCGTCAATTTTAAAGCTTTAGAATTAGAAGGTCTGCTTGCTGTTATTTTATTTGTAGCCTTTTTCTTAATTGGCTTTTTCTATGTACTTAAAAAAGGAGCTTTAGAATGGGAAAAATAGAAGACTTAGAAGTATTTAATGGTGAAGGATATCAACTTTCACGCTTAGATAAAGTTATTGCTGCGGCCAGAGCGAACTCTGTTTGGCCATTGCCATTTGCAACATCATGTTGTGGAATTGAATACATGGGGTCGATGGGAAGCAATTATGATTTAGCACGTTTTGGAATGGAAAGAATGTCCTTTTCTCCAAGACAAGCGGATCTTTTAATTGTTGCTGGTACAATTTCTAAAAAATTAGCACCAATTCTGAAACAAGTATACGAGCAAATGTCAGAGCCTAAATGGGTTTTGTCTGTTGGTGCATGTGCTTCTTCAGGAGGAATTTTCGATACGTATAGTGTTTTACAAGGGATTGACCGTGTAATACCTGTTGATGTATATGTTCCAGGATGTCCGCCAAGACCAGAGCAAATAATCGATGGTATTATGAAAATTCATGAATTGGTAAAACATGAAGGAATAAGAAATCGCTATTCAGAAGAATATAAAGCGAAGTTGGATAAATACAATATTGAGATAAATGGCAAGTAAATTGACAAACGAAGCGGTAATCGAGCGAATCAAAGGTCAATTTGGTTCTGACATTTTATCCGTTGAGACGCCGTACGATTTTTTGACAATCGAAGTTCAAGCGAACAAACATCACGAAATTATTGAATGGTTGAAAAAGGATGAAATCTTAAACATTTCATTTTTGACTAATCTTGGTGGAGTGCATTATCCAGATCAAACAGGGAGAGAATTTGCTGTCGTGTATCATTTACAAAGCATGACGAATAATTTCCGATTGAGATTGAAAATATATTTTTCGAAAGAAAATCCAGAAGTGGCTTCTATAGTAGATTTATACGCTGGTGCAAATTGGATGGAAAGAGAAACATTCGATTTCTTTGGAATTACTTTTAAAGGTCATCCTAATTTAGTGAGAATTTTGAACGAAGATTCAATGGATTATTTCCCAATGAGAAAGGAATACCATTTAGAGGATGCGACTAGAGAAGATAAAGACGACCGATTCTTCGGAAGATAAAACGATAGCGTTATGAGTACTTGGGAAGAAGAAAAAATACACGACGATGCAACATATGAATCATCACTTGATACAATTGATGGTAGTATTGCAACATTAAATCTAGGACCGACACACCCTGCAACACACGGTATATTTCAAAATATCCTGAAAGTTGACGGTGAAAAAATTCTTGGTTCAGAACAAACTATTGGTTACATACATAGAGCGTTTGAAAAATTAGCTGAAAGAAGACCTTATAATCAAATCACGACAATTACTGACCGTTTAAATTATTGTTCATCTCCTATTAATAACATGGGATGGCACATGACAGTTGAGAAATTGATTGGTGCTGAAATTCCAAAACGTGCGCAATATATGCGTGTAATCATCATGGAATTAGCGCGGATTTCAGATCACTTGGTGTGTAATTCCGTAATTGGTGTTGATACTGGTGCATTGACAGGATTTACTTATTTGTTCCAACAACGTGAAAAAATATACGACTTATTCGAAGAAGTATGTGGTGCGCGTTTGACAACCAATATGGGTCGAATAGGTGGTTTCGAAAGAGATTTCTCTCCTGCCTTTAATGAAAAATTAAAAGCATTTTTAAAGGATTTCCCAAAGGTATTTAATGAGTTTGATACCCTTTTGTCTAGAAATAGAATTTTCATGGACAGAACAAGAGGGGCGGGGCCTATTTCTGCTGAACGAGCATTAAAATATTCATTTACTGGTCCAAATTTGAGAGCAGCAGGTGTTGATTATGATGTGCGCGTCATGGAACCATATTGTTCGTATGAAGATTTTGATTTTGAAGTGCCAGTTGGAACGACAGGTGATACATACGATCGTTTCCAAGTACGTCAAGAAGAAATTCGTCAGAGTTTAAGAATCATTGAACAAGCTTTGGCAAAAATGCCTGAAGGAAGTTATAAGGCGGATCTTCCAGAATTTTATTTACCTCCGAAAGAAGAGGTGTATAACAACATGGAAGCGTTAATTTATCACTTCAAAATTGTAATGGGTGAAACACCAATTCCAGCTGGAGAAGTGTATCATTGTGTTGAAGGAGGAAATGGAGAACTAGGTTTTTATTTAATCAGTGACGGAGGAAGATCTCCGTATCGCTTGCAATTTAGAAGACCATGTTTTATATATTATCAAGCTTATCCTGAAATGATTACAGGGTCGTCAATTAGTGATGCTGTATTGACATTAAGTAGTATGAATGTAATCGCTGGTGAATTAGACGCATAATTATGAGTAGCACACACGTTGATTTAAGTAAAAGACACTCTGAAATACCATGTTTCAGTGCTGAAAAATTGGCCGAAGCTCAAAAGCTTATGAGCCTTTATCCTGAAGGAAAACATAAAAGTGCCTTGATTCGAATTTTACACATGGCCGAAGAAGAGTTCGGTGGTTGGTTGAGTATCGAAACAATGGATTATGTTGCAGGAATTGTAAACATCGAACCAATTGAAGTATATGAAGTAGCAAGTTTCTACACGATGTTCAATTTGGATCCAGTAGGAAATTTTGTATTTGAAGTATGTAGAACTGGACCATGTATGTTGGTTGGAAGTGACAATATCATTGAATACATTGAAAATAAATTGGACATCAAAGTTGGTGAAACAACAAAAGATGGAATGTTTACATTAAAGACTGCTGAATGCTTAGGAGCATGCGGATATGCACCGATGTTACAATGTGGTAAAAAGTACCATGAGCATTTAACAAATGAAAAAGTTGACGAATTGATTGCTGCTTACCGTTCAGGTGAGTTGCCAAAATAATTACAAAAAGCATGGCAAGAAAGTTACTTTTAGAACATGATAATGTACCAGGAATCGAAACATTTGATGTGTATAGAAAACATGGTGGTTATCGTTCTGTAGAAAAAGCCTTAAAGAAAATGTCTCCGCAAGAAGTTGTTGAGGAAGTTCAAAAGTCTGGTTTAAGAGGTAGAGGTGGAGCTGGATTCCCAACAGGGATGAAATGGTCTTTCCTTGCGAAACCGGAAGGCGTTCCAAGATATTTATTGTGTAATGCTGACGAAAGTGAGCCTGGAACATTCAAAGATCGTTATTTGATGGAAAAAATTCCGCATTTATTGATTGAAGGAATGATCGTTTCAAGTTATGCGTTGGGTGCAAATTTATCATACATCTATATCCGTGGTGAGTACATGTGGATTCTTGATATTCTTGAAAAAGCAATCGATGAAGCATACGCTAAAGGATACTTAGGAAAAAATATTTTAGGTTCTGGATATGATCTAGATTTACGTGTTGCTCCAGGTGGAGGTGCATATATCTGTGGTGAAGAAACAGCACTTATCGAATCACTTGAAGGAAAAAGAGGTAATCCAAGAATGAAACCACCATTCCCAGCTGTAAAAGGTTTATGGGGATGTCCAACTGTTGTGAACAACGTTGAAACATTAATGGCCGTTGTTCCTATTGTCAATGAAGGTGGTGACGAATACGCGAAAATTGGTATTGGAAAAAGTACTGGAACAAAATTAATATCGGCAGGAGGAAACCTTTCGCGACCAGGAGTTTACGAACTTGAAATGGGTCTTTCTGTTGAAGAATTTATTTATGGTGACGATTGGTGTCGCGGAATTGCAAATGGTAAGAAGTTGAAAGCGTGTGTACCTGGAGGTTCTTCTGTTCCAATTTTACCAGCGCATTTAGTTACCAAAACGGCTGCCGGTGAAGATCGTTTGATGTCATACGAAAGTTTGGCTGATGGCGGATTTGCAAGTGGTTCGATGTTAGGTTCTGGTGGATTCATCGTTTTTGATGAAGACCAATGCATCGTTCGAAACACATGGAATTTTGCACGTTTCTATGCACACGAATCATGTGGACAATGTTCACCATGTCGTGAAGGAACAGGTTGGATGGAAAAAGTCTTGAACCGTTTGGAGCATGGACAAGGAAACTTGCGTGATATTGACTTGTTAGAAGAAATCAATAAGAAAATCGAAGGAAATACAATTTGCCCTCTTGGTGATGCAGCAGCATGGCCAGTAGCAGCAGCAATTCGTCATTTCCGTGAAGAATTTGAATGGCACGTTTCTCACCGTGAGGAATCGCAAACGAGAAATTATGGCTTGTTGAAAGAGTCAATAGTAGGTTAAACGCTTTTAAGCAAAAAAAATAAATTTATTATGGTAAAAGTTACCATTGACGACATCCAGATAGAAGTAGAAGACGGGACATCAATCCTGAACGCTGCTCGTTTAATTGGAGGAGAAGTGGTGCCGCCTGCAATGTGCTACTACAGTAAACTTCCAGGAACTGGAGGAAAATGTAGAACATGTTTAGTAGAAGTTGCTGCTGGTTCTGAAAAGGATCCACGTCCAATGCCGAAACTAGTTGCTTCTTGCTCTACACCAGTGCAGGATGGAATGATTGTAAAAAACAAAACAAGTGAAAAGGTTCATACGAATCGTGGCGCTGTTGTTGAGTTTTTATTAATCAATCACCCATTAGATTGCCCAGTTTGTGATCAAGCGGGTGAATGCCATTTGCAAGATTTAGGTTTTGAGCACGGTTCTGAAGGTACGCGTTACCAAGAGGAAAGAAGAACGTTTGATCCAATTGATATCGGGAACAAGATCAAATTGCACATGAACCGTTGCATCCTTTGCTACCGTTGTGTGCATGTTGCAAATCAATTGACAGACAAACGTGTGCACGGTGTTTTGAATCGTGGTGAACATACAGAGATTAGTACATATATTGAAGCTGCAGTAGAAAACGACTTCTCTGGAAACATGATTGATGTATGTCCGGTTGGAGCGTTAACAGATAAAACATTCCGTTTCAAAAGCCGTGTTTGGTTCTTAAAACCAATGGAAGCGTCTTGTGAATGTACAAAGTGTTCTGGTAAAACAGTCGTTTGGATGTTTGGAAACGAAATCTACAGAGTAACAGCAAGAAAAGATAAATACGGAGAAGTTGAAGATCAAGACGGTAAAGCTGGATGGATTTGCAACGAATGTCGTTTTGAGAAAAAAGATCCTGCACAATGGAACATCATTGGACCAAGAACGATTAACCGTCATTCGGTGATTTCTCAAGGAAAATATAGTGCTGCAAGAGCTAATTCACAAAAAAAGATAGAGAATGAGTGAACTAATTGAAAAATTCATTGTAATCGTTGTTTTATTTACAGTGTCTTTGGGTGTTGCTGCATATGCGACCTATTTTGAAAGAAAAGTGGCTGCTTGGTTTCAAGACCGTATTGGTCCAGATAGAGCAGGGCCATTTGGTATTCTTCAACCATTAGCAGACGGTGGAAAATTATTCTTCAAAGAAGATTTCATTCCTGAAAAAGCAGAGAAATGGTTGTTCATCCTAGGTCCTGGAATAGCAATGTTTGTTGCCTTGATGACAGGTTGTGTTATTCCTTGGAGTACAGCACTTGAATTCGGAGAAAATATCGTTGAAATGCAAGTTGCTGATGTCAACATTGGAATCTTATTCATCATGGGCTTTTTGTCAATCGGTGTGTATGGAATTATGATTGGTGGATGGGCTTCAAACAACAAATTCGCCTTGTTTGGTGCTATTCGTGCAAGTTCTCAAATGATTTCATACGAATTAGCAATGGGAATTTGTGTGATTACAATTGTCATGATGACAGGAAGTTTAAGTTTAAAAGACATCGTTGTTCACCAACACGGTTTTTGGGCAGACGGTTATTTCACTTGGAACGTGTTCAAACAACCGTTAGCATTTATCATATTCTTTATATGTGCTTTAGCAGAAACAAATCGTGCACCATTCGATTTACCAGAATGTGAAAGTGAATTAATTGGAGGATACCATACAGAATACGGTTCTATGAAAATGGGATTCTATTTGTTTGCTGAATACACAAGTTTATTCATATCATCTGCTGTAATTGCAGTATTGTTTTTTGGAGGATTCAACTTCCCAGGAATGGATAATTTCGAAGGAAACACATTAGCACTTTTAGGAATAGGAGCAATGTTCGCAAAAACGTTCGTCTTCATCTTTATTTTCATGTGGATCCGTTGGACAATCCCACGTTTCCGTTTCGATCAATTAATGCATTTAGGTTGGAAAAAATTAATTCCAATCTCTCTGATTAACATGTTAGTTACTGGTCTTGTCATTGCCTATTTAGAAGGCTGGTTTAATTAAGTATTTATAAGCTATGCAAAGTTTAACAGATAGAAAGAAAGTTGTTGGTAATAAGGAGATGACCTTTAAGGAAAAGCTCTATTTACCTGCTATTTTCGGTGGTATGTGGATTACGTTTAAACATTTATTCCGTAA
>JBIIWQ010000266.1:0-3516 GCA_044338805.1 Crocinitomicaceae bacterium | reverse complement strand
CGCCCCTCGACAAACTCGGGGAGCGGGCTTTATTTAGAAAGATTTCACAATTATAAATCCCAAATCCTGAATTCTAAATCGTTACAAGTTCTCAAAAAAGTCATTTCCTTTATCATCTGTTATAATAAACGCTGGGAAATCCTTAATCGTTATTTTTCTCACTGCTTCCATGCCCATTTCTTCGAAATCAACAACTTCAACCGAGGTGATGTTTTCTTTTGCAAGAATTGCAGCTGGTCCGCCAACAGACCCTAAATAAAAACCACCGTATTTTTTACATGCATTTGTAACATCTTTCGAACGATTCCCTTTTGCAAGCATGATCATACTTCCTCCCAAACTTTGGAATAAGTCAACATAGGAGTCCATTCTTCCAGCCGTTGTTGGACCAAAACTTCCAGAAGGCATTCCTTCAGGCGTTTTAGCAGGTCCAGCGTAATAGACAGGATGGTTTTTGAAATAATCTGGCATTGGTTTTCCAGAATCGATGATTTCTTTGATTTTCGCATGAGCAGCGTCACGAGCAACAATCAATGTACCGTTCAGTTTTAAACGTGTTTTGATTGGATATTTGCTTAATTCAGCTAAAACTTCATTCATTGGACGGTCCAAATTGATTTCAACTGCGGGTTCCAAATGAGGAGGAATAGCTGGTAAAAAGTCAATAGGATTTTTCTCTAGTTGCTCTAAAAACAAACCGTCTTTCGTGATTTTTGCTTTGATATTTCTATCTGCAGAACAAGAAACACCTAATCCAACAGGACAAGAAGCAGCGTGTCGAGGCAAACGAATCACACGAACATCATGTGTGAAATATTTACCTCCGAATTGGGCACCAATTTGACTTTCTTGACAAATTAATTGAACGCGTTTTTCCCATTCTAAATCTCTGAATGCTTGACCAGCCATGTTTCCTTCGGTTGGTAATTCATCAAAATAACCTGCAGAAGCTTTTTTAACAGTTGCCAAATTTGCTTCAGCAGAAGTTCCGCCGATAACAAGTGCTAAGTGATATGGAGGACAAGCGGATGTCCCTAAGTCCATTATTTTCTCTTTGACAAATTCTTCCAACGACTTATCGTTCAGCATGGATTTTGTCTTCTGATACAAGAATGTTTTATTAGCAGAACCTCCACCTTTTGCTAGAAAAAGAAACTCGTAATAATTTCCTTTTTTCGAATAAATATCAATTTGTGCTGGTAGATTTGAACCAGAGTTTTTCTCATCAAACATGCTTAAAGCAACAACTTGAGAGTAACGCAAATTTTCTTCTTGATACGTATTGAAAATTCCTTTTGATAAATATTCTGCGTCATCAACACCAGTATAAACGTCCTCTCCTTTTTTCGCCATCACGATAGCCGTTCCAGTATCTTGACAAGAAGGTAATTGACCAACAGCGGCTACAACAGCGTTTTGTAATAAGTTATGCGCTACAAATCGATCGTTATCTGTTGCTTCCGGATCTTTTAAAATATTGGTTAACATCTGAAGATGCGTTTTTCTCAAAAAGAAAGAAACATCTTTCATTGCTTCTTGCGCAAGAACTTCTAATGCTTTTGGGTCAATGTTTAATATTTCTCGATTTCCCACTTTTACTGCTTCAACGTAGTCAGATGAAATCTTGCGGTACTCCGTTTTGTCTTGTTTGATCGGATATGGATCTTGGTAAAAAAATTCTGCCATGATGGTTTGTTTTTTAGAACTGTAAAGTTAACTATTGAAAAGCACTTTAGAATTGAAAATCTAAAAGAAATAAGGCTGTTTATCGTTTCGAATAAAATTAAAAAGTAACCTTAATACCAAAACTGTTAATCAAGTTTACAGTTGTAATCCTTTTTAACTCTGGAATAGCTGTATACGTAATAGACGGTTTCATTTCATAATAAAGATGTAGTCGCTTCCAAAATTCTCGATTTTTCCCCATTCTGAAATCAACACCCATAGGGATAAAAATAGCTGTGGAAAAATTCATTTTATTCTGGAAATATTCAACAATATTCTCCCCTTGTTCCGTCGTTGTGTAATACTCATTCATGGTCGATGCGCTATTATAAGAAGTATATTCTATAACCGTTTGGGCATTATATGAAATTCCAAAGGAAGCTCCCAGGCCTGCATATACAGACCATCTTTTACTTGGATCCGTGCGATAAATCAATGAAGTTTCAAGACGAAGTTGTTGGGCTGAGTATCGCGTATTATAATTCTCAGAATAGGTGGAATCCAAAAAATATTGCTGTCCAGTTTGAGATGAAGTCAGTGTATCATACGGAACAATTGTTGATTTTGAAAATCCTTTCGAAATATCTCCTAAAGCAATATGGCTTATTCCAATTCGCCAAAGTGGATTTGGATTCGATTTAAATGTTAATCCAAGTTGAATCGTTTGATATGAAGAACTTGTAGGGCCATTAAAAATGAAATACTCATTTCCTTGAAAAGTAGAAAAATCGTTCGTCAAAAGTTCTGAGGAAGGAGCCAATATTTTGTAATCTGCCAAACCAAAATGCTGGTCTGAATTAAAACCAATTCCATTCTGAAAATGAAATTCAGAAATACGCATTCTTGAATCAGGTTCTTGAGAATGAATATTGAAGTAAATTGTTATTAAAAAGAAAGCAAGATAGAATTTCATATTTTTTTAGTTTTAATAATGAGTAACGCTAAAAACCACAAAACAGTATAACTTTCAATTATATTGACTGTTATTTGTGGATATTGAAATGTTGCTTCATAAGAAAAGAAGTCTTTCATCCAAATTTACTATCTTCGCACATTCATATTTTCAAGGTACAATGACGAAGAATTATCCAGAATACAAAGGGTTGAATTTGCCAAACGTGGCGAAAACAGTGTTAGAAAAATGGCAGAACGAGAAAGTTTTCGAGCAATCTATTGCTACACGCGAAGGTCGAACGCCTTTTATTTTCTTTGAGGGGCCGCCATCAGCGAATGGATTACCTGGTATTCACCACGTTATGGGACGCGCAATCAAGGATATTTTTTGTCGCTATAAAACATTAAAAGGTTTTCAAGTTAAACGGAAAGCTGGTTGGGATACACACGGTTTGCCTGTTGAATTAGGGGTTGAAAAGGAACTTGGAATCACAAAAGAAGATATTGGAACAAAAATTTCAGTTGAAGATTACAACAAAGCGTGTAAAGAAGCAGTAATGCGTTACACAGATATTTGGAATGACCTTACATTGAAAATGGGGTATTGGGTGGATATGGAAGATCCATACATCACCTATGAACCAAAATACATGGAATCTGTTTGGTGGTTGTTGGGTCAATTGTATGAGAAAAATCTCATGTACAAAGGTTACACAATTCAACCTTATTCACCTAAAGCCGGAACAGGATTGTCGTCACACGAATTGAATCAACCTGGTTGCTATAGAGATGTTACAGATACAACAGTTGTGGCTCAGTTTAAAGTGAAGAATTGGGATTCTGTTTCCCCTTTTGGAGGGGGATTCAAGGGGGAGGATTTTAAAAATGTTCATTTTC
>JBIIWQ010000031.1:0-12125 GCA_044338805.1 Crocinitomicaceae bacterium | reverse complement strand
CACAGGTGATATTGGTATGTTTCAAGAAGGGAAATTTTTAAAAATAACAGATCGTAAAAAAGAAATTTTCAAAACTTCTGGCGGGAAATATATTGTTCCTCAAGTGATGGAAAACAAATTCAAAGAATCTCGATTCATTGAACAAATAATGGTCATTGGAGAAAGTGAAAAATTCCCCGCTGCCTTTATTGTTCCAAGTTTTGCATATATCAGAGAATGGGCAAAACATAAAAACATCGATTTGGGAGATGCTACAAATCATTCTATTACCAAAAACAATTATGTCTTGGCAAAAATTCAAGAGGAAATTGACGGATTCAATAAAGATTTCGGGAATTGGGAACAGATAAAAAAATTCGCCCTTTTAGAAAATGAATTTAGTGTTGATGGAGAAGAATTAACTCCTACTTTGAAATTAAAAAGAAAGAAGATTTTGGCGAAATATGATGCCGTTTACAAAACTATTTTTTGTGATTAATTAAAGTTTTGAGGACGTAATTTTAACTTTAACATGATGAAATTCAGGGCGATACATTCCTTCTTCAAATTTTAACGTCATCAAATAATTTCTCATTTTCATTCGGGTAGGAGTTGAAACTATTGTTGTACCTGCGCTCAATAATGTTGCTGAGGTAACTTCTCCCTTTCTATTTACTGCCAATTGATAAAAGGCAATTCCCTCATTGTTGTCAATTAATTTGAAGGTTGAAACAGAAGTCATTTTACGACCTTCATCTATTAAAGTGCCACTAATTAGTTGACTAAACGAGTAACTTGAAAAAACTAAAAATAAAGAAACTAAAACCAACTTCATATTATTCAATTTAATGGAAAAAAGCATTTTAATGTTTGTGAATTTAGCAAGTACGAAGTTAGTAAAAAACTTATCTTTGAGCTGTGAATAATTATAAAGCATTTTTAATTAGCTCTATTCCTTTCTGGATGAGCAGCTTAATAGTAGTGTGGGTGATCCGTATTGTTGAGTTTATTCAATTCTTTAATGGATTATTAGACTATTCTACAAGTTATTTAATTCAAGGTATATTTTTCGATTTTTGGTTCGTCCTTCTAACTGTTGTTTTTATTTCTATTATTCAACTACCTTTTTACTTTTTTTTAAAGGGAAGAGCAATCTGGGTTTTTCATATTTTGTCTCTAAGCATTATTCTTATTCAAGCAGGCTTGAGTCAATATTTTGTTTTAATGCAAATTCCTTTGGATTCAAGTATTTACTTTCTCACTTGGAATGATTTAGAAGCTGTTATTAGTCCGAAAGATTATATTCATTTCAGCACTTTTTTATTATTAATAGCAGGCATTACCTTTTATTTCTATGTGGGTAAGAAATTTAAAAAAATTAATCTAGGTTTTACGTACATTTTCATCCCATTAGTAATCTGCACGTTATTTTGTTCATTTAGCGTTTATCGATCACGTATTCCAAGTAAAACATTGATCATTAATAACCATTTCAATTATTTCATTCATGAATCAATTGATTACTTTCTCAATAATATCAATTCAAACGAAGGTCTAATAAAGCCAGATGATTTTAAACAATTGAATGCTTCCTTTTTTCCATTTGAGAAATCGGATAATGATTTTCCATTAATGCATGACTTGGATGAAAATAGTGCTTTTAAGGATCAATTTAATCTTGACAAAAAAAAACCACCAAACATTGTAATTATTCTAGTTGAAAGTTTAAATTCTTATTTCATCAGTGACGAACAGAAATTAAAAATTCATCTAATGCCTTTTCTAAAGGATTTAACGAAAAAAAGTTTGTTTTTTCCAAACACAATTTCAACGTGTGAAAGAACCTTAAATATTCTCCCTTCTACCCTAACATCCTTACCCATTGCACCTGATAATATCTCTGCAATGGGAATAAATCCTATGCCAATTCACTATTCATTAATGTCGCTATTGAAGAAGAATTACTATTCAAGATTTTATTGTGGTGTGGATTTATCGTTTACAAACATGAATGGATTCATGAATTTCAACCAAACCGATTATCTTGTCCACAATTGGAATAAAAACTTTAAGAAGGTTAATAATGAGTTTTACACTGATGGTGATGTTTTCAAACAAAGTTGGTTGGACAAAAAACCTGTTAAAAAGAAGAATCGTCTTGATGTATTTTTAACATTCACCACACACGAACCATTCACCTATCCGAACGAATCTAAGTATATTCAATCTGTCACGAAATTTGTTGAAAAATCAAATCTTGAGGAATCCGATAAAACGCATTTATTGAAAAACGCGAAGAAATTTGGTTCATACGCCTACTTAGATGACCAATTGAAAGATTACTTTTTAAAAGCTGAAAAAAATCCTGAACACAAGAACACCATTTATTTCATCGTTGGTGATCATGGATCTGAACTTTGTTTTTTCGATGCAATTTCGAGTTTTCACACATCTTTATTGGTCTATTCACCACTTTTAAAATCAGGTAAAATATCTAGAGAAGTTGTTAGTCATCTCGATATTACACCATCCATTATTAGTTTACTTAAAAATTATCCCAAACTCAATTTACCAGATGAAGTTCCGTTCGCTGGAAAAGTGCTAGTATTAAATGATAAATTCGCCAGTAATCGCTATTTGCCAATAAAAGGAAATAATCTTAAACTTTTTGGAACTATCTATGGAAATTACTTTTTAAGTAAAGGAACAGTTTTTAAAATTGGTAAAAATCTCGACATCACTAGTATACAAGACACAAAATTGACTCATAGTATTCAAAATCAGCTCAATCTTTATCGAAAGTTCTCCACCTATGCCTACAAACAAAATCAAATAATTCCATTTGAAATTGCATCAGATTATATTACCATTAAAAATTTATTTACACTATTTTATTCTGAAGATAAAAAAGCAGATAAGAAATTTGAAAACACAGAATTCATCTCAATTGGTAAAATTCCAATAATTCCTAAAAAATCTACTTTATTAGAATTTTATATTGAGATCGAATATGACGCAAAAAACATTAATTCAAGAGGAGATCTTCCCAATTTCATTTTTAATTTCACTGACAAACGAAAGAAAGAAAACAATTTAATTTATTGGCGTGGAATTGAACCAAGATTAAAAACAAAACTCAAAAAAAATGGCAGTACAACTTTAATCTATGAATGTAATGTTCTACTTAAAGATGTTAAAAGAGATAAAAACACAAACTTTGATTTTTACTTATTTAATCCAAAAAAGAAGAGTTTTCGTATCAACAAATGTATTTTTCAGATTAAAAGCGATGAACAAGGTAAAAAAAAGACTAAGCAATCTTCCCCCAATTAGGGCGTGACCTTAGCACTTCAATTAAGATTTCTTTCAATTTCAAATGCTTTGGTAATTCCAGTCCTGGATCTTCTTCAAGAATTTTTCGAGCTTCATCACGTGATAAAATAACGAGCTGTGAATCCTTAGCTAAATCAGCAATTTTCAAATTCAATAATCCACTTTGTTGTGTCCCCATTAAATCTCCGGGACCCCGAAGTTGTAAATCAACTTCAGCTATTTCAAATCCATCACTGGAATTAACCATCGTCTCAACTCGTTTCAAGGTGTCTTTCGATAGTTTATCGCCAGTCATTAAAATACAAAATGATTGTTCGGCTCCTCTCCCAACTCTTCCACGTAATTGATGTAATTGTGACAAACCAAAACGTTCGGAACTTTCAATGATCATTACAGATGCATTCGGAACATTGACACCAACTTCAATTACGGTCGTTGCGACCATTATTTGAGTTTCTCCTTTCACAAAGCGCTGCATTTCAAAGTTTTTATCTTCTGGTTTCATTTGACCATGAAGAATACTGACTCGATAATTTGGCAAAGGGAAATAGCGCGTAATTGCATCGTATCCGCTCATTAAATTATTAAAATCTAACGTTTTCGATTCGTTGATTAAAGGATAAACAATGTAAATCTGTCTCCCTTTTGCAATTTCTTCTTTTATAAATCCAAACACTCTTAATCGATTTGCTTCGTACCGGTGCATAGTCGATATAGCTTTTCTACCAGGAGGAAGTTCATCAATGACTGAAACATCTAAATCTCCATAAAATGTCATTGCCAACGTTCTTGGAATCGGTGTTGCCGTCATAATTAAAACATGAGGCGGAGTAGAATTTTTCTTCCACATTCTTGCTCTTTGAGCTACTCCAAAACGATGTTGTTCGTCGATTACAACAATCCCAAGGTTTTGAAATTTCACAACATCCTCTAATAAAGCATGCGTTCCGACAAGAATATGAACAGATCCATCTTCGAGTCCTTCATGAATTCCGATACGATTTTTCTTTTTGACCGATCCTGTAAGCAGTTCAATGCGAATTGGTAACTCCTTTAACATTTCACTTAACGTTTCAAAATGTTGGGTTGCAAGAATTTCTGTTGGTGCCATCAAAGCTGTTTGATATCCATTTCCAATTCCAATCAACATCGTCAAAAGCGCAACCAATGTTTTTCCGCTTCCCACGTCACCTTGCAACAAGCGATTCATATGGTGTCCTGTTAAAAAATCTTTTCTTATTTCTTTTAAAACTCTTTTTTGGGCACCGGTTAATTCGAATGGCAAATTATTGGCGTAAAAATCAGTAAAAACATCTCCAACTTCAGCGAAAACAAAACCTTTCGATTTTTTCATAGTGATGTGTTTTCTCAACAATAATTCCATTTGCAAAAAGAATAATTCTTCAAATTTCAAACGTAATCGAGCCTGAATAAAGTCGTTATCTACATTTGGTGAATGAACCTGATACAATGCCTGTTCTTTTCCTATTAATCGATGTTCGTTAAGCAGATAGATTGGTAAAGTTTCACTTATACGACCTTTAATTTGCGCAACTAAATTTGCCGTAAGCTTTTCTATCCCTTTGGAATGCAATCCTTTTGCACTTAACTTTTCTGTTGTCGAATAAACTGGTTGCAAGCCCGTTTTTAGCAGTACATCTTTCCATTCAGTCATTTCAGGATGAGTCATATTCCAAAGATTTCCGTATACCTTTGCTTTACCAAAAATCTGAAATTCTACGCCAACTTTTAGAAGAGGTTTAATCCATTTTGCTCCTTGAAACCACACTAAATCTATTACTCCAGATTCATCCTGAAATTTTGCTGTCAACTTTTTTTGTCTGCCCAGAGTTCCCTCTGCAACATGAATAATCTTACCTTTTAATTGGGCATATGAATCAAGGAAAGGCAAATCTGATACCTTATAGTACTTTGAACGATCAATGTATCGAAAAGGAAAATAGTTTAATAGATCATTGAATTTAAACACACCGATTTCTTGTCGCAACAACTCAGCTCGTTGTGGACCAACACCTTTTAAAAATTCAATTGGAGTTTGGAGGAAATCGTTCACACCGTAAAAATAAAAAAAGAATTGCGAAAGATATAAATCTATCGCAATTCACTTCCAAAAAAATAAAACATATTAAATTTGCGCGTTAAACAAATATTATTGTGCTGCCATCAAGCTAACTTGCGCAGGCTTATATAATGTCATTTTTATTACCCCAAGTTGAGAATCGTCAATTTTTTCTAATTGAAAGGGGCTCGAATTTGCTTCTTCGAAATCAATTTTTACCGGGATTGTCATTGAACATCCTAAAGCATCTTCAATTGTCATTTTGTAAGTTCCATCATCTAAAGAATGTGGATCTAGGAAATTTGCCTTTCCATCCAAACGAATGAAATAAAATGGGGAATTGTTATTTTCCCATGGAGTACCTCCGGACAATGAGACATTCATAGAAGCATTTAAAGCATCAACTAAATATTCATTTTTACTGTTAAATGTTAAAGCCAATGGAGACGAAGATTCAATCGTTATTGACTCTTCAGATATTGTCCCACTATGGTCTTGCACTTTAACTTTATACGTACCACTTTTTAAATTTTCGATAACGTTTGAAGTCTCGCCATTTTCCCACTGTATTACATAGGGCATTTTCCCACCAAAAACTGCAATTTCAATGCTGCCATTTGTCTGGCCAAAGCATGAAACATTTGTTTTAGTGTAATGTATTCCTAGTGCAATTTTTGTTTTTAAAGGAGCAGACCAAGAACCGTAAGGTAACAATAATAAAATCGAAATAACTTTTAAAAATTTCATAGCGTTTTGTATTAATTATACTGCAAATAAACGGGGAGTTTTTGCATTGGCCAATGAAATCTTATGACTTAAAAGAAAATTACAAACAGACAACTAGTTGTTACTAAGTGTTTATACTTATCTGTTGTGAAAAAGAGAATCTAAATTAAAAATCCCCCGATAAATCGGAGGATTTGCAATCAATATTATTTACGTTATTTTATCTTTTTGAATTTCGCTATTCCCGTGGTCAGGAATTTTTGATAACTATCTACACTTGGATCATATCCTCTTGGTTCAGAAAGATCGTTTCCATTTACATCTTGAATAATATATAAAGGTTGAGATAACTGTCCGTATTTCTTAATTTGATATTCAGACCATTTATTCCCGATGTTTTTCATTTTACCATTCAATTCTTTGGAGAACACTTGCTCTGATGCTGGCAACAATTCTTTATCATCGCAGTATAATGATATAATAACCAT
Organism: Crocinitomicaceae bacterium; assembly: GCA_044338805.1. Classification (GTDB taxonomy): domain Bacteria; phylum Bacteroidota; class Bacteroidia; order Flavobacteriales_D; family Crocinitomicaceae; genus M0103. The sequence goes on along the minus strand of JBIIWQ010000031.1, from coordinate 5,519 downwards.
TTGTTCTTGCAATATTGAACGTACTTTATCATTTGTCCAGACCATATTTTCTGTCTTACGACAATTTGCACACGAAAAACCTGTAAAATCAATAAGAACTGGTTTATTTGCCAAACGAGCATATTCTCTTCCTTTATCTAAATCATGGAATACTAGAATAGATCCATCTCCAACCTCGTGCATATCATTTTTAAATCTCAAAGCCAGAGTATCTCCTTCCATTTCAGGGTTTCCTTTCACAAATCGGAAATTATCTTCTGAATGAGTTCTTGGAGGTGCAATACCGTCAATCATATAAAGAGGAGCTCCCCACATTCCAGGTAACAAATAGATTGCAAAAACGATTGATGAAAGGGCAAACATGAAACGTGTTACACTCAAATGCGCTAAAGGTGTATCGTGTGAAAATCTTAATTTCCCTAGTAAATAAAGTCCCATTATTGCAAATACGGCAATCCAAACCGCAATAAAAATCTCTCTCGTCAAGAAATCCCAGTGGTAAGCCAAATCGACCATACTTAAGAATTTCAATGACATTGCTATTTCCAATAAGCCAAAAACAACCTTAACACTATTTAACCATCCTCCAGATTGAGGTAACGAATTCATGGCGCTTGGAAAGACTGCAAATAAGGTAAATGGCAATGCTAGACCAGTTGCTACACCGCCCATAACAAAAGCAGGGGCTAATATTGAACCAGAAGAAATCGCTTGAACCAATGCTGTTCCGACGATTGGACCCGTGCATGAAAATGAAACAAGCACTAGCGTAAATGCCATGAAGAAAATTCCAATAAAACCACCTTTATCCGCTTTGGAATCCGCTTTATTGACCCATGAAGAAGGCATCTTTATTTCAAATGCACCTAAGAAAGAAAATGCAAACAGAATGAAAATGGCAAAGAATATTAAATTCAAGAATGCACTTGTTGAGAATTCATAAACTGTCGCTGAACTACCAGTAAGTACTGTTACCAAAATTCCAACAGTCACATAAATAACAATAATTGAAAATCCATAAAAAAGTGCATTTAAAATCCCTTTTCTTCTACTCCCTGATTGTTTCGTAAAGAAAGTCACAGTCATAGGAATCATAGGGAATACACAAGGGGTAAACAAAGCTGCAAAACCAAAAGCAAAGCCAGTAAAGAATATAATCCAAAGATTAATTTCTATTTTGTCTTTTTTTGAATCTGCGGGGAAAATTTCGACTTGTTTCTCTTGAATTTTTGTCTCATCAGAATTTGCCTCATTCAAGGTTGTTGCAACTGTCGTATCAATAGTTGCAGCTTCTGCAATCGCTTCTGCGGACGGACTGTAACCACTTACTTTTAATTTTGCAGTTTGATCTGGCGGGAAAACACAACCATTTGCATCACAAACTTGGAAAGAATAATCGAAAACTAATTCAAAAGGTTTTGCATTTAAAATTTCGATATTTTGTTTAAAAACAGCAGTTTTTTCAAAAAACAAGGAAGTTCCCAATACATCAACTACCGTATGAGCTTTTATTCCATCAACTAATTTCCCAACCAGTTTATAATCTTTTGATTTTGGGAAATCAAATTTTGTTGGATATCCAGTAAGATCTGCTTTATTTGGATCATGATTTACTGAAAAAACATGCCAACCATCTTTCAACTTTGCTGATGCAACGATTGTAGCATGGTTGTCATCCGTTTTTTCTAATTTAAACGACCAAACAATTTTATCCGTCCAATCTCCACCTTGCGCATTTGCTTGAAAAAAAGCTCCTATAAAAGTGAAAACTAAAATAATTGATGTTACTAGCTTTTGCATGTTATTATATTAATTTAATTTGTGATCGGAATTTCGAATAGCTCTTCTGTTGGCGGCAGACACATGGTTTCATTACAAAGCATGTAGGTAACACTTCCGCTTATTGTAGTATTTCCTTTGGTTGCGACGCGCTGAATAAATACTGCTTTCCCCTCAAAAAAGTCGAGCAGTGCTTCAAAATTTTCATCGTATTTTTGAATTGGAAGTGGCTCTGTTACCTGACCAATTAATTTTATTTGTGTATTTTCAGTGAAGAGAAAACTAGTTGGTACAGGACCAATTTCATTATTTATGTGTTGACTATATAAATGCCAACCATCTGCAATAGTAGCTTCAATTTCAATTGCTTTCTGCTCTTTATTATAGGAGTAATCCCATTGAATTTTGGATTGTCCCAAACTCAAAGAAGAAATAAAAATCAAAAAAATAATTAATACTTTGCTGCACATATGCTGATAATCTCGTTCAAATCTACATAATTTAGACAAGACATTGCGTGCTGAAATCAAATAATCCTTGAAATCCTATTTTGAATTTAACGCGGTTTTTCTATACAATTTTGACCTTAAAATTTATTAGAGTTTGATTTCTTGAATCTTATCAATTGGAATCCAAACGCCACCTTTTAAACAAATAAATTTCGTTCCTGCAGCCCAAACTGTAGTATCAACTCTTTTGAGCCCAGAATCATCTTGAAAAATGATAGAAACTTTGCTGTGATGTGAATTTCCTAAAATTGTTGCTCGCTCAATTTGCGTAATTAATTCTGGGTGCTGTTTGATCTGTTTTTTATCCGTGAAAGATAATGCACTGATCAACTCTTTTTCGATTAATTCTGGTTTTATAATTGTCTGCATAGTTTTGGGATTGAATCTAAAAGTTACAATTAATCTTTATATTAACTCAGCTAAATGAATATTATTTGCTTTTCAATGAATAAAAACCAAGTTAACGCGATTAAATAGTAAATTCAGCCATAGAATATCTAGCAGTTGCAGCAATAGATTGATCAGCAAACAATCCTTTTTCATACATAAATCGTCCTGTAATGGCTATCATCGCTGCATTGTCAGTGCAATATTCAAATTTTGGGAAGTAAACATTCCAATTTTTTTCACTACTCAATTTTGTCAGTGCATCTCTCAATCCACTATTTGCAGAAACACCTCCTGCAATGGCAATTTCAGATATATTTAAATCTTGTGATGCTTTTTGCACCTTCTTCAATAAAGTATCTATAATTGCTTTTTGGATTGATGCACATAAATCTTCCAAATTTTCAGCAATGAAATTATCATTTAATTTTAGTTGCTTTTGCAAAAAATAAAGAATAGAGGTCTTCAATCCACTAAAACTATAATCATAATTAGGGATATTTGGTTTAGAAAACTCAAATTTAAGCGCATTCCCGTTTTTTGCATTTTTATCAATTAATGGTCCTCCAGGATAAGGAAATCCAAGCATTTTTGCTGCTTTGTCAAAAGCTTCGCCTGCAGCATCATCAATGGTCGTTCCTATCACTTTCATTTTTAAATGATCTTTCACCAAAACAATTTGAGTATGTCCTCCAGAAACGGTTAAACATAAAAATGGAAATTTTGGCTTCGCTTTTCCTTCTTCATCAATAAAATGAGCTAATACATGTCCAATCATATGGTTAACATCAATCATTGGGATGTTCATTGCCATTGCAAACGCTTTGGAAAAAGACGTTCCAACAACCAATGAACCCATTAATCCAGGTCCTCTAGTAAATGCAATCGCGTCAATGTCATTTTTTGAAATCCCAGCTTTTTTTATTGCTGCATCTACAACTGGAATAATATTTTGCTGGTGCGCTCTACTCGCTAATTCAGGCACTACCCCACCATAATTTTCATGAATATCTTGCCTAGCAATCAAATTTGAAAGAATGGTGTTGTTTTTGAGTATAGCGGCGGATGTATCATCACACGATGATTCAATACCTAAAATGATTATTTCTTTTTGCCGCAAGATTGTTAAATTTGTATTCTAAATGACAAAAGTATTCAAAATAATTGGACGATTCCTTGGAATTTCCTTGGAATGGATTTTGATCGCTGTAATAGTGTTTGCTTTTGCAATTCGGACAAGTCCCGTTCAAACATATATAGCTCAAAAAGCAACTGAATTCCTTTCAAAAGAATTGAATACTACAATACGCATCGACAAAGTTTCGATTGTTTTTATCGATAGAGTAGCACTAGATGGCGTTTTTATCTTAGATCAGCAAAAGGACACGTTAGCTTCAATCGAAACTATTTATGTCACATTAGACGAACTGAATTTAAATAAAAACTATATCAAACTCGGGAAGGCAGAATTAGAAAAAGGGCATATTCATATCAATAGAGACAAAATTACTGGTGATTACAATTATTGGTTCCTTTCAGATTATTTTTCATCTGGAAAAAGCAAATCAGGCAAGAAACCGATGAAAATAAGCCTTAGTCAACTGCAATTGAGCGACATCAACTTTAAATACGATGACTATAGAAAAGATTATTCAACCTATGGAATGGATTTTGACCATATCAATTTGCATAATGTTTTTTTAAATGCTACCGATTTCTCTTCTGACAAAGGAGTCATTACCGCTAAAATTAAAGAACTGAGAGCAAAAGAAAAAAGTGGGTTTATTTTAACAAAATTCTCTGCTGATGCAGCTGTTTCCTCAAAGGGAATTAAAGTTCAAAATGCAACAATTACAACTCCTTTATCAAAAATATACTTGCCAAAGCTTCATTTATTAATGAATGATTACGCTGATATTCAAACGTTTGTTGATAGTGTAACTTTTGATGGATTATTAGCGAAAAGCAAGGTCTCTTTAAAGGACGTGTCCTATTTTGCTCATAATCTAGAGGGAATGGATGAAATAGTTCATGTAAAAGGCAAGGTTAATAACAAAGTAGACAATCTTAAAATAAGTAATCTTGATTTAAGAGTTGGTAAAAAGACACTAATTCAAGGAACAATTAATTTACCAAATTTCAACGAATTAAGCAAAGCATTTTTCAATGAAAAGATTGATTACGCTTATGTTTATCTAAATGATTTAAAGAAAATAAAACTACCAAAATCAGCCAAAGAGAATTACTTAAGTTTTGACAAATACCTTGAACGATTAGCCTTTTTTGAAGCAAAAGATGTTCGTCTAGACGGTTTTTATTCTCAATTCGTAATTGCGGCAGATTATGTAAAAACGAACCTCGGTAAAGTGAAAATTGACAACGGTATAATGTTTACCGAAAACCCGCAAAACAATTCCTATTTTTTCGAGAAATCTGAAGCATCGAAATATGATGTGAAAATTGAAACATTCCAATTAGGTAAATTTTTGAATGATCGCAACTTTGGTGTTGTAGATGGAACTTTTTTCTTATCGGGAGAAGCATTTTCAATTTCGGATATCCATTTCAATTTCATGGAAGGTCACGTCAATAGATTTGATTACATGGATTACGCCTATAACAATATCGATATTTCAAATGGTAGCTTTATTGATAATATTTTTATGGCAAAAATAGACGTGAAAGATGATAATCTAAATCTTGTTTATGATGGTTTTATTGATTTCAATGGAAATCAACACATGAAATTCACAGTCGACCTTACCAAAGCGATTCTTGCCAATTTAAATATAACTCAATCAGATAGCACAACTCTGACTTCAAATTTTACCTTAAATATTACCG
>JBIIWQ010000092.1:0-7525 GCA_044338805.1 Crocinitomicaceae bacterium | reverse complement strand
ATCCGGATTATTCCCATAATTTTGCTCAAAATATCCTTCATTTGCTTTTTCTCTTAATTCATATACTCCAAAATACTGCCCATTGACAAATGCAATTACGGGAGAATATGCTTGAGAATTAGCATTTGACTCTCTCATAATTCGCATAAGCGTTGCATCTTTTTGGGGATACTGATTCCAATAATTACTTCCATTTCTTAAATAAAAAGCATCATAATCATGTATAAAACTTTTCTCTTCTATTAACGGATAATGGACAGCTGATCCTTCACCATATAAATTATTAGCAGGCTCTATAGTAACACTATGTTGCGGATTTGAGCGACTTCCCCCTGCTCCACCATCGGGTTTTATTGATGCGCGCGATTCGAATTGTTTTTGTCCGTCTTCATCAAAATATTCAATAACACACGGTTTTCTCCAATCTGTATTGTAATTATCAAAAATCCCTGCAGCACCATATAGATTAACTGGATCAGTGGATATTGAAATTACAGGTAATGTGAAATCTTCAAGAAAAAAGAATGTTTCAACAGCCATTTCACTTGGAAGAAGATTAAATGTACTTGAAAAACATCTCACTTTTAAAACGGTATTCGTATTCAAACTTAAAGGACCAGTATATAAAGTAGATGTCGAAACTGGATTTGTTCCATCCAAAGTATATCTTAGTTGACCACCAGATACTGCCGTATTCGTTATACTTACATTCATTGCTGTAGTATAAAAACCACCAGGCAAATTAATAATTGGTGTATTTTCAAATCCGACATAACCTACAGAGCCATTATTTGTTGCTCCAGGAGTTGGTATATTAAACAGCATTGCATTTGGTGTGCCGTCGACTAATCTACCTACTGACATGTCAGGATTTAAATCAGGAACAACCAGAGAATCAATAAAAAATCCAAGTGGATTGCTTAAATAAATAGTTTCACCTGAAGTTTTAATTGTGAAATTCGTTTCAAATATTCCTCCAGAACTAGGGCTAATAAAATAAGGATGCGTTGTTCCAGCATAATATGTTGTCCCTTGGTTAAACCCAAAAGTTAAAAATGGAATTAATGATAAATCAGACCCATTTACAGCATTATTGTGTACTTCAATCGCTAGAACATTTGTTCCGTTTTGAATTGCTGCCATTAAAGCGATGCTGTCAATTGCGAAAGAGGATATTAAACCGCCTGCATACAATTGTGCTTCATGTCCCGGTGCATATTCATCCCAATTTGGTGGAGTTCCAATTAATCCATCTCTGGCAATTTCAATCCCATTTAAATAAGCTACAAAGCCATCATCATAATCAATATCTAAAATTGCAGAGCTAATAGCATTAATATCAGAAATATTAAATGTTTTCCTTACAAAAACGGAAGATGTTGGATTTGCAATTGTCGTAGCATCATCTCCATCAGCGTATCCTATTCCTAAAGTTGCAGTTGTCCATGAAACATCAGAAAATGAAACTGCTTTCCAATTCGGAACAAGATTCGATACAGGTATAAAATATTTCCATGAATCACTAGCATTTACTGCGGTTTCATAATGATCAATATATGCAGTTTGTAATTTTTTAGAAGCTAATACCGTTAAATATCCATTTGAAAGGTTGCGTTATATCATCACTTAAACCGTACCCACTTAAATTTACAGGAGAATTTGTTGTATTGTACAATTCCAACCAATCTGGACTACTGCCATCAGGCTGAATAAGCGTTGTTCCATTTGCATTAGAAGATTCATTTATAACAACTTGCGATAATAATAGTGTTGGGAAAAATAAAATAGCAAAGTAAAATAATTTCATATTGAGTAGTTTTCGACAAACAAAATACGGAAATTAAACGTCAAAAAATTAAATAATTTTAAAAATTCCAACCTGAAAACATCAAAGAATTGGAAGCCTATGCTGCTTAATTGCTGGATAATTTAATAAGGAATCTAATGTAATAATTAGTTTTCCCACAAAAGAATGCGTTTATCGTCCGATCCTGAGCAAAACATATTCCTATTTAATTCAAAAAGGCAATTGACAGAATGGCGATGTCCTGCAAATTTAAAATCAATCTTTTGTTGAAATGAATAATCTTCTGATTTCCATATCTTAATTGACTTATCTCTGCTGCATGAAGCGAATAATTCTCCACTACTTATAGAAACAATATCATATATGACAAAATTATGAGCTGGAATTTCTTGAATTAAATGAGCAGTTTTCCATTCCCAAATTTTAAGTAATGCATCTTTTCCACCTGTAATAATTTGGGATTCATTTTTGGGATTGAACAGTATTGAAGTTGCACCGTTTTTATGCGCATTGAAACTCGAAACTTCGTTAAAAAATGTTGTTTCAAACACCCTTACAAATCCATCTTGACTAACAATTGCAAAATTTTGACCATTTGACGTGGTTTTCAATCGTCTTATTTTCCCGCAATCCAATGGCAAATAAATGAGTAATTCTAATGTTTCTGAATTCCAAACGGAAAGATTCCCATCTGCATCAGCAATATAAAATTGCTTTTTTATTGGATTTTCTGAAATCGCAAAAATCGCCTTTTTATGTTGAGTAAAATATTTTACTTCTAATCTGCTTTCTAACTCAAAAATATGTAAATCACCAGTTGATAAACCAACGGCTAAAGATTTATTCTCATTGATTAGACAAATTGAATAAACAGGATTATTGAATCGAATTGCAAATTTATCTTGAATTCCCAGTTCTAAATTCCAACGTGTGACATAGCCATCTGCACTTCCAGAATAAAGAAAATTCCCATCATACGCCAAAGAATAGATACCAGCTGAATGACCAGTTAATTCCTTTAGCTTTTTATAATTCATTCGTTTTCTTCTTCTTCCTCGACTTCTACCTCTTCATCATTAACTTGCTTCAATCTTTCGGCATAATCTTTTGGTAAGAAATCAAAAAAAGTATCACCTCGCAAACCTAAACGCAAACATTCCAATGGAATCATTTCGTTAGGACCGATATTACCTAAGTTTACCTCAGCACCAAAAAGCTTAATAAACCATACTTGTTGATTTTTTTGTGGAGCCTCCCAAAGAATTTTATCAGGTGCAACTTTGGCAATGATTCTATTGATTAGCATTGTATGTGCCGTTCCATTTGGTCTAAAAACACCAACATTCCCTGCTTCTCTTCCTTCGGCTATAACTTTCCAACTACCTGCCTCCAATTCTGTACTCATCATTTTTATCCATTTTGCTGGAGAAATCATGATTCCGGCATCTTTTGATCCAACTTCAGATAGAACAACGAAGTTTTTAGCCATTTTATGGATTAATTCACATTTTTCATCGTGATCAATAATTATTGAGCCATCAGAAATTTCAGCTGTTCCTACTTTAAATTTATCCAGTAATCTCAAATAATCATCAAATTTGCCACGAGCATAGAAAGCTTCAAACAAAGTTCCACCGAAATAGGGATTAATTCCTGCAGCTTTATATAAATCAATTTTTTTCTGCAAATCATTTGTGACATAAGCTGTCCCAAAACCAAATTTAATAAGATCGGTTAAATGTCCTGAAGCTTGAATAAAATCTTCTGTCTCATTAAGACTTAAGCCTTTATCCATCATCATTGTAACTCCCTTTTCTCGTGGTTTAACGCTCCTTTCGGGTATATAAGGTAATTCGAAATTCATACGGTTAATTTTCTTCAGACAAATGTACAAATTCTTGAACACTTAAAAGGCTTGGATTGATTTCAAAAATTTCTTTTGCCTTTTTTCTGTCTTTTGTGATACATACTGTAAATTTAGCGACTGCTTCTTCCTTTCGGCCAAGCAACCATAATAAATTAACTTCTAATACAGGACCGATATTATTGGTTCCGATTTTCTCATTGAATTCAACCAAATAATTATACGTGTTAATTACTGATTTTTCTGATAGTAATTCTATATAATTCGTGAGACATTCTTCATCACTTGGATCCAATGCTAAAGAAAGAAGGTAATATTCTTCGGCCTGCTTAATATCTTCTAATTTCTCGTAAGCCCCGGCAAGGACGTGATAAATCCCTGCATTTTCCGGATCTAATTCAGCCGCTTTATGCAATAAAACTAGTCCTTCCTTTGTACGGCCTTCCAAATCTTCAATGATTCCTAAGCCCAGCCAAGCATCGGGTAAAAGTGGCGCTAATTCGATACTTCTTCTGTAAAACTTCTTTGCCACATCTAATTCATTTAATTGCTCATGCGCCTCACCAATATAGCATAACGCCATCGGATCTTCACCATCAAGTTCCATGCATTTATTGAAATGCTCAATTGCTTCATGATATTTTTCTTGCGACAAAAAAGCATTCCCTAGATTAAAATATACGGGTCCAAAATCTTCATTGATTAAAACACAATACTCATACGCCCAAATTGCTTTTTCGAAATTTTCTAATTTAGAGTAGGCATTTCCCAAATTATACCAAGCAGTGAATGAATAGGGATTTTCATCAATAAAATCAGAATAACATTTAATTGATATTTCATATTCACCTAACTGATCGTAGCAAAATGCGATTTCATAAATGGCGCCTTCATTATGTGGATTATAGATTATTGCTTCTCTCAGAACAGCAACGGCTTTTTTGTATTCATTCGCATTTTCATATTCCATCGCAAGGTCCAAATAGATCTCATCACGGTCTTCAGGTTCAGAGAGAATTAATGCTTCTTTGAAATATTTAATGGAATTTTTACTGTCTCTTAATTGGCTGAAAATTGATGCTTTTGTCAACAAAAACTCGCAAGAAGGAGTTTCCCATTTTTCAATTTGAGCTAATAATCCTAATGCTTCTTTTAATTGCCCCATCGCAGAAATTGCTTGCGCTTTTCTTAAATGGAATACCGGATTAAATGAAAATTGTGCAATTGCATGGTCTGAACAAGTCTTTGCTTTAGCATATTGACTATTAATCAAATAATGATCAATAATTGCTTCTAACCGATCACTATCTAAAAAACCGATTGAATCGCCTTTTAAATGTGCTTCGAAACGCTCAATATCTTCACTTAGATTTCCTTCGAAATAATCTTCGTCTTCGTCGTCAAACATAAAGGTTACTTTATAACTCTAAATTACAACAATAAATGTTGCTTTTAATAAGCGTGTATTTTTTTTTTGAACAAAAAACAAACACCTTGTATTCAAAACGAATACAAGGTGCATTTTGTTTTATTTTAATAAGAAATTATTTCCCTGATCTTTTACGATCTGCTTCTTTCAAATAAACTTTACGAATCCGTAAACTAGCAGGAGTAACTTCAACATACTCATCACCTTGAATGTATTCTAAACATTCTTCAAGACTAAAGATTTTTGGTGGAACCAAACGAACTTTATCATCTGCTCCAGAAGAACGCATATTACTCATTTTCTTTGTTTTGGTAACATTCACACACAAATCTCCTGCACGTGAATTTTCACCAATAACTTGACCTTCGTAGATGCTTTCGTTTGAGTTGATAAAGAATTTACCTCTATCTTGCAAATTATTCATTGAGAAAGGAATAGAAGTACCTAATTCTAAAGAGATCAAAGATCCATTTTGACGTCCAGGAATATCACCTTTATACGGCTGATACTCTAAGAAACGGTGAGTCATAATTGCTTCACCACCAGTTTGAGTCAATAAGTAATTTCTTAAACCAATAATTCCTCTAGAAGGTATTTGGAATGAAATAATCATTCGAGCTCCTTTTGGAGTCATGTTGGTCATTTCACCTTTTCTCTTAGTCACAGCTTCAACAGCAGTTCCTGAAAATTCTTCTGGTAAATCGATTGTCAATTCTTCAACTGGCTCGCTTTTTTTACCATCTATTTCTTTCAAGATAACTTGTGGTTGTCCAACTTGCAACTCATATCCTTCTCTTCTCATTGTTTCAATTAGAACAGATAAGTGAAGAACACCTCTACCAAAAACAACCCATTTATCAGCTTTATCAGTATCAGAAACACGCATTGCCAAATTTTTTTCTAATTCTTTTTGCAAACGCTCTTGAATATGACGAGAAGTTACAAATTTACCTTCCTTACCAAAGAAAGGTGAATCATTGATTGAGAAAAGCATTGACATTGTTGGCTCATCCAATTGAATTGTTGGAAGTGGTTCTGGATTTTCGAAATCACAAATACAATCTCCAATTTCAAAACCTTCAATTCCTGTTATTGCACAAATATCTCCAGCTTGAACAGCAGTAACTTTGAGACGTTCAGTTCCTTCGTAAACAAAAATCTCTTTAATTCTATGTTTTTCATGAGTTCCATCTCGCTTAGCCAAAATCACTTGTTGATTTTCCTTTACTTCACCTCGGGTTAAACGACCGATAGCAATTCTTCCAACATACGTTGAAAAATCCAACGAAGTGATGAGCATTTGTGTATTTCCTTCCTCAATTTTACGCGGCGGGAATGTTTCTAAAATTTGATCTAATAATGGTATAATCGATGTAGTAGGTTGTTTCCAATCTGTTGACATCCAACCATTTTTTGCTGAACCATAGATTGTAGCGAAATCCAATTGTTCTTCGCTTGCATCTAATTCAAACATTAAATCAAATACTTTTTCGTGAACTTCTTCAGGAGTACAGTTGTCCTTATCAACTTTATTGATTACTAATAAAGGCTTTAATCCTAAAGACAATGCTTTCCCAAGCACGAAACGTGTTTGTGGCATTGGACCTTCAAAAGCATCAACTAGTATACATACTCCATCAGCCATGTTCAATACTCTTTCAACTTCACCACCGAAATCGGCGTGACCTGGAGTATCAATAATGTTGATTTTTGTTCCTTTGTACGATACAGAAACGTTTTTAGAAACGATGGTTATCCCACGTTCTCTCTCTAAATCGTTACTATCCATGATCAAATCTCCTGTTGGACGATCACGTTCATTCAAAACCATTCCAGCTTCAATCATTTTATCTACCAAGGTAGTCTTACCGTGGTCAACGTGTGCAATAATTGCGATATTTCTAATTTCCATATAAATTAAGGAATTCTAGTTAATTAATCTTTTTTGTTAAATGGCTTTCCAAATGTTCTTGGACGACTGCCAGCGCCAGAGCTGCTACTTCCACCTTCTCGACTACTTCCTCCTTCACGACGGCCTGAACCTTCACTACGTGATGAACTATTTCCTCCTCGGTATCCGCCTTCAGATCTTCCCTCGCTTCGGTTTCCGCCTTCACTTCTACCTTCACTTCTGTATCCACCTTCACTTCGGCTACTTCCACCAGAACTTTCACGTCTTGGTCTATCGTCACTTCTGTTTGAACTGCTTCCACCACGGTATCCACCTTCACTACGTCCGCCACTTTCGCCACGACGCGCTCCACCATCTCTACCACCTTGGAATTTACCTCCAAAAGAATTTCCTCCTCTTCTATCACCACCACTGCGTTCACCTCCGCCACGATTTCCACCGCCACTTGGTTTATCTTTTGTGATTTCAATACTTACAGCATTTCCTTCATATTCTGCACCATTTACTTTACTC
>JBIIWQ010000199.1:0-4612 GCA_044338805.1 Crocinitomicaceae bacterium | reverse complement strand
TTGTCAGAATACTCATTGTCAGCTTCAAAGAATGAATAAGAAGTCATGATATCGATACGTCCAACATTTCCAGAATTCAATCCAGTTGCATCGCAAATCAAACGAAGCAAACCTCCAGGATTTAATCCATCACGACGACCGATACTCACAAAGAAACGTGTTTTACCACTTTCAGTTTCATTCGTTTTGCGTTCACGTCTATTTGGACGTTCATCATTTCTATCATCTCCTTTCGAAGCTGAAGCATTCAAATCACCTGCTCTTTCGTAATACTCAATAAAACGATTGAATTCAGTTGAAACAAAATGTTTGATAACTTCTTCTTTAGAAAGAGCCTCAAATTCAGCCATAATTGTAGGCATGAACTTTTGAATATCTTTTTCACGAACATCAGTAGAAATAACTTTGTGAATTAATTTTAACAATTGAATTTCACAAATTTCTTCAGCATTAGGAACCGTTCCTAAAGTGAAAGTAGTACGCATTTGTTTTTCAATAGCTCTAATTTTTCCTGTTTCACGGGTATTAACCAAAACTAAAGATTCACCTTTACGTCCAGCACGAGCTGTTCTTCCGCTTCGGTGCGTATAATTTTCAATATCATCCGGTAAATTATAATTGATAACATGTGTTATGTTGTCAATATCTAATCCACGAGCGGCAACATCCGTTGCAACTAATATTTGTAAATCTTTTTTACGGAAACGATCCATAACACGGTCACGTTGTACTTGAGATAAATCTCCATGCAACGGTTCTGCATTATATCCTTCTTTCGCTAATTTATCTGCTACACTCCCAGTTTCCTGACGTGTACGGCAAAAAATCAAACCATATATATTAGGATTAAAGTCAATTAGACGTTTAACAGCAGCATAACGATCTTTCTCTTTCACAACATAATAGATGTGATCAATGTTCTCGTTACTTTGGTTTTTATGTCCAATCGCAACCTCTAAAGGGTCGTTCATGTATGTTTTTGCGATACGTGCTACTTCAGCAGGCATTGTTGCAGAAAACAACCAAACATTTTTCTTTTCAGGAGTTGTTTCCAATATCGCATCGATATCTTCTTTGAATCCCATGTTAAGCATCTCATCAGCTTCGTCTAATACAACGTATTCTACATCTGATAATGAAATAGCTTTTCTATTAATTAAATCCATCAAACGTCCTGGAGTCGCAACGATCACAGATGCCCCTCTTTTAATGTCAGACATTTGTTTACGAATATCTGTTCCTCCATATACTGCTACAATACTAACTTTCAAGTATTTAGAGTAAGATTCCAGATCTTTTGCAATTTGCAAGCAGAGTTCACGCGTTGGGCAAATTATTAAACCTTGCGGTGTTTTTGCGTGATTTTCAATGTTGTTCACTAGTGGTAGACCAAACGCTGCGGTCTTACCTGTTCCTGTTTGAGCTAATCCAACGAAATCGCTATCCTTTCCTAATAGGTGTGGAATTGCTTGTTCTTGGATGGGAGTCGGTGCTTCAAACCCCAGTTCTTTTATCGACTTCAGCACCTCACTCTTTAACCCGAGTTCCTCAAATGTCATTATATATTTTTAAAATTGGGTGCAAAGGTACGTATAAAAAGAGGAAAGGAGAAATTTATTTTTAAATGGGGACTAAACGAGAAAAAGAATGGACCAACGCCACGAAAATAAAGATTGAAATGTATTCACCGAGAAAAATACGTTAAAAAAAGCAGTTTTAAATAGCTGAAATTAAATAACTTAATCTTTTTTAGTATTGTCTGGTTCTATTTGGTCTAATAGTATTTCATTCTCTAGTGTTGGCAAGGCAGGAATCGGAACAGTTCTATTTGGTTTAAATTCGATAGCATGATCCAAATCAGAGATATGTTGATCTAAAGGTTGTTGAATATCGTTTGCCGTTTCAGAAATTAAACTTGTGAGATTAAGATCTTTTTTGATATCCAACCCAGACTTTTTGATTTCGTGCTGCAAATCACTTGAAGCGTCTTTTATTTGTCTTATAGTTTTACCCATTGTTCGGGCAATACTAGGGATGCTTTTCGACCCAAAGAACATTAGTATAAAAACTAATATTACAAGAACTTCTGAACCCGCAATGTCATTTAAAAATAACAGCATTTATTTCTTCTTTTAAGGATACAAAAGTAAGTATAAAAAGGTGTTCCTTGAAACACCTTTTTTATTTTATTTAATTGTTTGCATATTTTGAATCATTTTCAGAACAAACTTCCTTGGAGCAAATGGTAAAACCCAATTCAGAGCAAATTTTAAAGTAGTATCCGATATAGCAATTAATTTACCTTTTTCCATTGCTCTATATCCTTTTCGCGCAGTTGATTCAGCAGTTGTTGCTGATTTAAACAAACCACTTCCTTCCATTCCTGCTGCTTTTTCAAATTCAGTTTTTACAGGTCCTGGGCATAATGCGGTTAAAGTAACCCCATCATTGCATACTTCTTGAGCCACTCCTTGTGAAAAAGAAACTACAAAGGCTTTGGTAGCAAAATAAACAGATTGCATAGGTCCAGGCATAAAACCCGCAGTACTAGCAGTGTTTAGAATTTTTCCTGATTTTCTTTGAACCATTCCTGGCAAAAATAAATGAGTAAGTTCTGTTAAAGCGATAATATTTAGTTGAATCATATCGCGTTCTTTTTTCAAATCTCTTTCATGAAATTTACCATAACCTCCTAAACCGGCATTGTTAAATAAAAACTCAACTTCGATGTTTTTTTCCTTTACCAATTGAAATAACTCATCGGCAGCATTCTCTTTCATTAAATCCCTTGGAATTACTTCAACTTGAATATTGAAAGTAGATTCTAATTCTGCTTTCAACTTCATTAATTCGTCAACACGGCGAGCAACAAGAATTAAATCTCGTCCTTTTGAAGCATGAATCTTAGCCAGCTCCATCCCTATTCCGCTTGACGCTCCAGTTATTAATCCTACATTTTTCATTGATTTTATTTTAGTGTTGTTATTAACCTTCCTTATTTTTTAATTGCATCCCAAGCTATTTCAAAAAGCTTATTTTTAAATTCTACATCATTTTGAAAAGTTGGATTGTACTTTAAAAATTTCACATTCGTTTCTACTAAACTTGACATTATTTGAAATAATAACAACGCATTAATATCCTTAAAAACATTTTGGCTGCGACCTTGTTCAGCCAACTCAATACTCATTTGAACATATTTATGTTTTTTCTCAATGTCAGTCGAAAAATAGGGGGAATTTTCAAATTGTAGCATGAATTCAAAATCTTCAGCATTTTCCAAATTCCATTCAACAGCTGCTAACCACAGCGTATAGATACTTTCCTTTAAGGTTGCCTCCTTGTATATTTGACTGACTGAATAATTAAAAATTCGGTCTTTTATGTCATAGTACATTGCATGAATTAATTCTGCTTTAGTTGGGAAATAATGGAATAAAATACCGTTACTAACACCAGCTTCTTTAGCTATTTTAGCTGTCGCAGTTGCATAAAAACCATTCTTAGCGAAAAGTGTTTTAGCAGTATTAATTAGTTTGGTTCGTTTATCAATCATTCTTGATTTTTTTTTCAAATATAGAAAAAAACACCTTATGACTGATTAGTCGGTCTCTTGTTTTTAATTTATAAAATAATTAATATCCAGCTTTTTCTTTAGGATAAGAATTAAGTATGGAAGTAGCTTTAGCCAAAAGCAACCCATTTTGATTCACAATTTTAGCCTCCATAAAGATTAATCGTTTGCCTTTTTTTATTAATTCAGAAGTCGCAACTAACAAATCGTTATCATAAGTCGGTTCCAAATAAGAAATTGATAATTCAATCGTTGAAACAACCTTACCATCTTCACAAACGCATGATAAAGCTCCAACTCCAACTGTTGCGTCCAACAAAGCAGCTATTAAACCTCCATGAACTGAAATTGGCGTTGCTAAATGTGTTTTATTAATTCTGAGAGAATATTCAACTATTCCTGGAGCAATAACAGTGAAATTCATCCCAATTAATTTCCCGAAATTATTTTGATTAATATATGAAATAATCAATGAATGATTATTCAATTCAGACATTTAAATTTGATTTTAAATGCATTCCAGCCTTTTCAAATTCGGTATACACTCTTTCATTCATTTTGAAGAAAACAAGGTTAACATCATCAGTTTGGACCCATACTTGAACGGCAATATCAACTGTTGAATTTGCTAATAATTGAATCCCAATAAATATCTCTGGATCAGCTAAGATTCTAGTATCCTCAATAATAAATTGCTCAATTAATTTTTTCGCTTTCTCAAAATCATCACCATAAGAAATGCTAAATTGCCAATCAACCCTTCGTGTATCTGCTTTAGTGAAATTGATTATATTTCCATTTGCAACAGGACCGTTTGGTAGAATTATCACCTTGTTATCAGTCGTATGTAAATATGTGTTAAATATTTGAATTTCTTTTACTATTCCTTTTTCACCTTGAGTAAAGATTAAATCACCTACCCTAAAAGGCTTCAAAACCAATATCATAATTCCGCCAGCAAAGTTTGAAAGTGTTCCAGAAAAAGCCATACCAATTGCTAAGCCAGCCGCACCTAACAATGCAACAAAAGAGGTCATT
>JBIIWQ010000327.1:0-2773 GCA_044338805.1 Crocinitomicaceae bacterium | reverse complement strand
GCCGTTTATCTAGGTAAAAATTTCAAGTTTTTATAACATCTCACTTAATCTGTTAAATAATTAACATTTAGATTGTTGTTTTCAATATTCTGTGTTTTTTGTTTTTATAAAATTAACTTTATCGAAATATAAGGGCAACTTTTCGCCTATTATTTACGTCTTCAATAAAATCTATATTTATGAAAAATTTACTACTTGGATTTTTTTTGCTGTTTATTACGATAAATGCATTTTCTCAAACATCCAATTCTGAAACTGTATTATTTGCTCAATCGATGATTCAGGTTGATAATCCTGAAGAAATGCTGGCTCTAGAGACCGAAATGCGTGCAAATCCATATATTAAAATTGTTCGTTTAGATTATAATACACAAAGATCTTTTATTTTGACTAAAAATTTGGATGAGTTATCGGAAGATAATTTCATTTCTTGGTTTAATCAATATTCTGATAAAGTAAGATGTATCCAAATAGGTCGTCATGGAATTGATGCCGTTAAACCTTTCCCTTTTGAAGGGTGTGAAAAGTAAGCCAATGAGATTTATAATTATTCTTTTTTTATTTACAAGCTCCTATTGTTTGGCTCAGCCAAACGATTGTGTAGAGGCTGTTCCTGGCTGTACAACCCCATCCTTTGCGATTCTACCTATCAGTCCGGGGACTAACATTGTAGATTTCACTTCTGGTAGTATTTCAAATCCTTCAACCAATCCTGGCTCTTCTGGTAATGCAGGTTGTCTTTTGAGTGGCGAAACTAGTTCAACCTTTATTACAATTTCGGTTACATCTACTGGAACATTGGCATGGTCTATAATTGGGCCAAATGGAGGCTGTTTTGATTGGATTATGTGGCCATATGTTAATGCAGGCGTCACGTGCACTGGAATAACGGGAAACACATTGCCTCCAGTAGCTTGCAATTGGAATGGAACCTGTAATGGGAATACCGGGATGGCTCCTGCTGGACAATTACCTCCTTTGGGCTCACCTTCAAGTTATGAAGCTCCATTAAACGTTATTGCCGGTCAACAGTATTTATTATGTCTTTCAAATTACAGCGGAACAAGTCAAGATGTTAATTTGAACTTTTTTGGCACAGCAGGTGTTTCATGCAGTGTCTCAGCGCCAGATCAATCAATATGTCTAGGTGCATCTGCGACAGTAAATATTGCAACACCAGGTTTGGCATCGCCACAATTTACATGGTTAGTTACAAATGGAGTCTCAAATACATCGGGAGGGTCAAATGTTATTGTTACTCCAGCAGTTACAACTACTTATCAAGTTCAAGTTTTTCAGCCCGCTACTGCAACTTCCTCTCAATTTTTAGATACGGCTGTTTTTACAATCACTGTTGTTTCCCCACCATTGCCAAATGCTGGAATAGACGATACCGTCTGTTTAGGTCAACCAATTTATTTAAATGGGACAATAAGCTCGGCTACGAATTCACCATCTTGGCAAACAATAACTGCGGGAATTGTGCCGCCACCTGTTGTTAGTTTTTCACCCAATTTTAGTTCATTGACACCAACAGTAACCGTAAATCAAGTTGGTTTATATCAGTTTATTTTGCGCGAAAACAATGTTACTTGTGGATACGGAAGAGATACTGTTCGTGTTCTTGTATCACAAATTTCCCAGACAACAAGCTCTGTTAGTCCAAGTTGTTTCGGTTTAGCTGATGGTGAAATTCATATTTCAAGTCCATTTGCTGACGAATATAGTTTTGACAATGGAGTTACGTGGCAGATTGATTCATTTGCAGTTGCGTTTAATGCAGGAACCTATTCTGTTTGTTCAAGAAATGCATCGGGTTGTCAGACTTGCTCTAACGTAACAGTGACTAATCCCGCTTTAGTAACTATTTCTGTTTCAAATGACACATTGATTTGCCAAAACGGAACAGCTGCATTACTTGCTTCTGCTACTGGAGGTACTTCTTACTTATTTAATTGGGATCAAACTACAAATACAGCTGCTTCACAACCTGAAAGTCCTGCAGTAAATACAACATATTCTGTTTTTGCGGAAAATCAAAATGGTTGTATTTCGGCCACAGAAACAATTAATGTTACGATAAGAAGCGCTTTGACTGGTACAATTACACCCGATGTAACAATTTGCCCAGGTTATCCAACTACTTTAAGTGCAACGGCAATAGGAGGAATTGGGGCACCCTACACATTTACTTGGAGTTCAGGTGAAATTGGTAATGGACCTGCACATTCGATTACTGCAAATCCACCGATAACAACTCAATATTCAGTAATAGTGAATGATGGATGCGAATCCACACCACTAGTTTTAACTACAAATGTGATTCTAGCGCCTTTACCAGTGCCATTAATATCTGTCGATAATGACAAGGAATGTGAACCTGCAAATTTTGTTATCGTTAACGAAACGAATCCTACAATGGTTGATTTGGTTTATTGGGAATTATCAGATGGCCAAATTTTTCAAAATGTTGATACAATTAGACCTCAAGACATGATGTCTGATTTATATGATGTGCAATTGGTAATAACATCCCCTCAAGGATGTGTTGATTCAACTACTTTTTATAATTATTTGACCGTATATCCAAAACCAATAGCTAATTTCAATCACAGTCCAAACCCTGTGTTTATGTTTAGTCCAGAGGTTCAATTGACAAATTATTCTTCAAATGCTGATACGTATAATTGGTTTATCGAATCAGGTAATCCTTCTTATTCAGAATTAACACATGTCAAAACATTATTTCCGGATGGAGTTGAAGGTCAATATA
>JBIIWQ010000336.1:0-2720 GCA_044338805.1 Crocinitomicaceae bacterium | reverse complement strand
AGTTGCTGCTTTGTCATTTCCGTTAATTATAAGGTTTGTTATTCAAGAAGACTCTAATTGGCTTCTTAGTTTCAGTGTTTTATTAAGTTTTCTGGTAATTTTCGCACATAGAAAAAATATTGGAAGGTTAATAAAAGGAGAAGAGTCGAAGATGAACCTTTTCAAGAAATAAACGTACTATTTCATTGTTATTAAACAGTGTACAGTTTTAAATTTAAGTGAGGATTCAAAAACATAGAATATATCTCTTACTTTTTATCTTTTTGCCGTTTTTTTTTAACGCGCAAACTGAGGTAGAAATGAAGGCACAAGCAGATAAATTGTTCGATTCAGAACAATATCTGAGTGCTACTCCTTTGTATTTACGTTTGTTATCACTGCAACCAAGAGATTTCTCATATAATTATAAATACGGAACATGCCTTTTGTATAATTCAAACAATAAACAAGACGCAATAAAATATTTGTCATTTGCTGTTAATGATCCAGCAATTTCTAATGATGCATATTATTTTTTAGGAAAAGCCTTACATTTAAACTATCAATTTAACGAAGCGATAAAACAGTATACCCAATATTTGGAGAAAAATCCAAGTGGTGATAAGGTTAAAGACGCCGAGAGAGAAATCCAAATGTGCCAGAATGGTAAGCGTTTGATGACAACTATTACTGACATCATCGTTTCAGATAAAAAAGAAATTACTGCAGATAAATTTTTCCGTGTATATGATTTAAAAGATATTGGTGGAGACATCCTTGTTACTGATGACTTTCAAACAAAATTAGACAAGAAAAACAACCATGTTCCGTTGGTTCATTTTCCTCAAAATGCATCATTGATTTATTATTCAAGTTATGGTGAAAATGGAAATACTGGAAAAGATATTTATGTTCGTCGGAAATTGCCAGATGGTTCTTGGGGCATGTCTCAGCCAGTTCAAGGAAATGTAAACTCTGCATTTGATGAAGACTTTCCCTATATGCATCCAGATGGGAATTATTTGTATTTCTCATCAAAAGGCCATAATTCTATGGGAGGATATGATGTATTTAGAAGCAAATTTGATTCAGATAACAATTCATTTGGTCCTCCTGAAAATATGGATTTTGCAGTATCATCTCCCGACGATGATTTATTTTATGTGGTTGATTCATTGAATAAAAACGCATATTTTGCTTCTGCTCGACAAAGTGAATCAGGGAAATTATATGTTTATAAGGTAAATGTCGATCGAGTACCGTTGCAATTAGCCGTTGTTAAAGGAAATTTTCTTTCTGAAATAGATCCGAAAATCAAAAAAATCAATTTTGAAATTAAAGATTATGCAAATGGAGATGCCATTGGTAAATTTAATTCAAATGATAAAGCAGTTTACCTGATTCCTTTTCCAAAAGGTGGGAAGTATGAATACATGATGAAAATTGAGGGCAGTACCCAAGAATTTAAGTTTATTGTTTCGATTCCATTCATGAAAGAATTCAAACCTCTGAAGCAAAAAATCATCCATACAATGGAAGATGGGCGGGAGGTTGTTAAAATTGTTAATCTATTTGATGAAGAAGTAGATGATCCAGCAGCCGTTTTAGCTGAAGTAATAAAAATGCGCTCGAATTTAAATGTCAATGTTGAAGAATTTGACATGAATGAAGTTGAAAAAGATAAAATCAACAAAGAAATTTTAGATGATTTAGGATTAGGTAATTTATTGTTTGTCGAAGTATCTGATGTATTGAATCAACAATTGAAAAAAGGAGCTGAAAACAATAATTTGATAAATAATATTGGTAATAATATTAATAATTTGGTTGTTGAAAATTCAGTTGAATTCATTGCGCTAGAAGAACAAATCAAAATAAAAGTTAATGAAGCGAATAAAAGTCAAAACACGGAAAACAAATACATTCTCTTAAAAGAAGCAGAAGTATTAATAGACAAGCAAGCTGAACTCAAGAAATATTCAAATGATTTGTTGCATCTAAATGATTCGATTAAAGAAGTTCTTTCAAAATCCACAAGTGGCGTTGATCAGCAAAAATTAGGAGAAATTACAAAGAAATTTGAACAACTTATTAAAGCTGGAAATGAAAAGGAAGCTGTTCAATTAATTGTGGAAAACAATACTTTTCTTAAGGCGATTTTGAAAGATAATTCAACTGATTTGGTTCAGAATTTAGTTGATAAAGTTGTGAAATATGATCTTGATATTAGTGCTTTAAAGGGGAAAGTAGATGGTTATAATAAGGATTTAAAAACACTCGAATTAGAAATTCAATCACTTCAAAACTCAATCGGTTCAGCTAAGAAAAAAGATGTTCCGGCCATTGAACAAAAAATAGCTGAAACAAAAGAAGAAATAAATCTGATAATAGAAGAACGCGAAAACATTCAAAAAATAATTGATAAGAAAAGTCAAGAAAAATATCTTGTAAACAAACAGATTCAAATTTTACAAGATGCCATTTCAAATAAATCAATTGCTGTTGTTAGTAAAGAAAAAGCAAGTAAAGCATTAGCCGAAACTGAAAAAACTAATTCTAATACGTTAACGGCTTATGTCGATCAGCAAATAAGTGCACTTGAGAAGGAAGATCCAACTTTAAAAGAAAGAATTACTGTTTCATCGGGATTAAAAGCGAAAAACATTATTGATGAATATAAAACTTCTTCAAAAGGTATTCAAGAAGACAATTCCTTGTACATAGAAGATAAATTGTATAAG
>JBIIWQ010000265.1:0-3555 GCA_044338805.1 Crocinitomicaceae bacterium | reverse complement strand
TGGTGGTACTGTTTCTCCTGACGGGAATTATTTATTATTCAGTCAGCGTTCATTTAATATGGATGAAAATAAAGGAAACACAGATTTATTTGTTCTTGATCTAAAAACAAATAAATCAAGACAAATTACCGAAACACCATTTTCTGAATTCGAAGCTCAATGGGGAAAAAACAATAGAATTTGGTTTATGTCCACTGAAAAAGATGGAGTCCAAATTTGGAACATGAACAATGATGGAACTGAAAAACAAATGGTTTCAAATTTTGTAGATGCCGAATTAGAAGGTTTTAAACTTGCTCCCAATGAAACTTTTGTAATAACAATTGAAGCAGTTAAGGTTAATCAAACAGTGAATGACAAATATCCAGATCTTAAAAAAGCAAACGCACGAATAGAAGATGATTTAATGTACCGTCATTGGGATCATTTTGATGATTACAAAAAAAGGCATTTAATGATTCATCAAATTTCAACTCCAATATCAATTGCAACTGTTGGTGTCGACATTTTGAATGGAGAATCATTTGATGGAATTCTGCCTCCACATGGTGGAAGTGAGCAATTTTCTTTTTCAAATGACTCAAAAAAAGTTATTTATACTTCGAAAAAATTAAAAGGAAAAGAGTTTGCGCAAAGCACCAATAGTGAATTATATGAGTATTCTATCGACACAAAAAAGACTAGAACGTTAACTGAAGGATATTTAGGATATGATAACAATCCAGCTTTTTCTTCAATGGATCAAATGGCATGGTTGAGCATGGCTCGAAATGGATTCGAATCGGATAAAAATAATATAATTGTACGCGATGGCGCTGGAAACGATAAAAATTTAACCAAAGACATCGATTTGTCTGTAACAGATTTTACTTGGCATCCTTCTGGTAAAATGATCTACTTTATTGCAGTTATCAGAGGAACTGCTCAGGTTTTTGAAATGGATATTGCTACTTCAAAATACCGCCAAATTACAACTGGTCAATTTGATTATTTAAGCATTTCAATTTTTGGCGATAATTTATTTTGTGGCAGACAATCAATGGTTAATCCAACTGATTTATACGCGGTATCTATCAAAAAAGGAAAAGTTACAGAACTTACTCATGCAAATGAAACATTATTAAAAAGCTTAACGATGCCTAAAGTTGAAGAACGTTGGGTGGAAACAACAGATGGAAAAAAAATGTTGGTATGGATGGTGTATCCACCCAATTTTGATCCTGCCAAAAAATATCCTGCTTTGTTATATTGTAATGGAGGCCCGCAAAGCGCCGTGAGTCAATTTTTCTCTTACAGATGGAATTTAGCATTAATGGCTTCTCAAGGTTATATCGTAGTTGCACCAAATCGACGCGGTTTACCGGGCTTTGGACAAGAATGGAACGATGCTATTTCAAAAGATTGGGGAGGACAAGCAATGAAAGATTATTTATCTGCAATTGATAATGCATCTCAAGAACCGTATGTTGATGAAACGCGACTTGGAGCTGTTGGTGCCTCCTATGGTGGTTATTCTGTTTATATGTTAGCAGGAATTCATGAGAACCGTTTCAAAACGTTTATTGCACATTGCGGACTTTTCAACCTGGAAAGTTGGTATGGAACTACAGAAGAATTGTTTTTTGCAAATTGGGATCAAGGTGGGCCATATTGGTTAGATGAAAACAAAGAAAATTATAAAATTAACAGTCCCCATAACTATGTTGCGAATTGGAATACGCCACTACTTGTAATTCATGGAGGACTAGACTACAGAGTGCCTGAATCTGAAGGAATGCAAGCTTTTCAAGCGGCACAACTTAAAGGGATAAAAAGCAAGTATTTGTATTTTCCAACAGAAAGTCATTGGGTTCAAAGCCCACAAAATAGTTTGGTATGGCAACGTGAATTTTTTGAATGGTTGAAGGAGGATTTGAAACCTTAGGAAATTTGACTTCTTCTTTATTTTCATTACTTTTGAAGCCTTATACGAATAAATAATTTACACTAATGTGGAATAAATTAGCGAATTTAATTCTTAAAAATCGATTTTTAATTCTGGGAATTATCACCTTGATAACTGTTTATTTCGGTTATCATGCTGCTACAGGTTTAAAAATGGAGAATAAATATGGTATTGTTTTACCAAAAGATTCTCCAACTACCCAAAATTATAATGAATTCAAAGAGAAATTTGGGGAAGACGGAGGTACTTTAGTACTTGGGGTTCAAACTGATTCACTATATACCAAAGAGAAATTTCTAAAATGGAAGGAGTTAGGTGATTCTATTCTGCAGTTTAATGGTGTTGAGTCGGTAGTGTCTGAAGCGACTTTATTTACAATCCAAAATAACAAAGAAGAAAGTAAATTTGTTGTTCGACGTATTTTTTCCGATGTCAATTTTAATGAAAAGTCAATAGAACAAATTGAAAAGGAAATAAAGAATAATCCATTATATAATAGATTATTATATAATGATTCTACGAACGCTTCTTTAATGATGATTAAAATTGACGAACGATTTATTTCAGATCGTGTGAAGTCAAAAGTGGTTTTGGATATTCAAAAACTTGCTAATACCTATGAAAAAGATTTTGGGAAATTTCACTTCGCTGGACTCCCATACTTACGCGTTATTATTGCTAAAAGAATCCAATCTGAAATGCTCATTTTTGTTGGGCTTTCAATGCTTATTACATCAATTTTAATGTATTTATTATTCAGGTCGTTTAGAGCTGTTTTGATTTGCATGACGGTTGTCGGAATTTCCGTCATATGGGCAATGGGCACAATCGCTACAATGGGATATGGCGTTTCTGCAATGATGGCATTAATTCCTCCGTTAATGATTGTAATTGGAGTGCCTAATTGTATTTATTTATACAATAAATACCATCAGGAATACAGGCATCATGGAAATAGAATGAAAGCGCTTACTCGAGTAGTAAGTAAAACTGGTATTGCAATGTTTCTAACGAATGTTACAACTGCTTTAGGATTTATTACATTCTTATTCACAAGTTCTGAAAAATTCTATGAATTTGGAATGATTTCCACAATCAACATTATGCTTTGTTATGTTGTTTCTTTGTGTTTAATTCCAATTTTTGCATCTTTTTTGAAAAACCCTCCGGAGCGACATTTAAAACATTTAGATAGAAAATTAGCTGTTGGGTTATTGGAAAAATTGGTATACCTAACGGCAAATAAAAGACCATTAATTTACATTGTAACAATTGTGTTGACTGCTGTAGCCGCAATTGGAATGATGAAAATGAAAGTTACAGGAAATTTAACTGGAGACATACCTAAAAATGACCCTATTGTCACTGATATTCAATTTATGGAAAAAAACTTTGGGGGAGCTATTCCTTTCGAAGTCATGATTGATTATAAAGAAAAAGGAAGATTATTTGGGAAAAACACATTGAATAAAGTTGAGGAGGTGCAAAGCATGCTTGCTAAGGATAATTTGTTTGCAAAAAGTATTTCAATTGTTGATTTTACCAAAGTAATCAATATGGCTTATTATGAGAATAATCCAGAACGTTATACATTAATTTCAAAAAGGGAT
>JBIIWQ010000030.1:0-12207 GCA_044338805.1 Crocinitomicaceae bacterium | reverse complement strand
TTCCATTAAGAATTTCGGAAGTTGTTTCTATTTGTAAGCAACATAATATCATTGTTGTTGAAGATACAGCAGAATCATTAGGAAGTTATGTCAATAATATCCATACAGGCAATTTTGGTCAATTGGCTGCATTTAGTTTTAATGGAAACAAGACCATTACTTGCGGTGGTGGTGGTGCGATAATCACTAATGATGAAACTTTAGCCAAAAGAGCTAAACATTTAACGACAACAGCAAAATCACCTCATCCTTACGAGTTTTATCACGATGAAATAGGCTACAATTACCGAATGCCTAATTTAAACGCAGCTGTTGCATGTGCACAATTAGAACAATTAGATCTATTCTTGAAAAACAAAAGAATAACTGCAGAACAATACAGTTCGTTCTTTAAAGAAATAGGCGTTGATTTTGTAAATGAAATTACAAATACAAAGGCAAACTATTGGTTAAACGCAATTATATTAAAGAATAAGGAAGAACGCGATTCATTTATTTCATATACCAATGAGCATGAAATTATGACTCGTCCAATTTGGATATTAATGAATCGATTACCAGCATTTAAAAATGCTCAGACAGATGATTTATCCAATTCATATTGGTTAGAAGAAAGGGTCGTGAACATTCCAAGTAGTTATAGACAATAAAGAGATATGTTTTCAGAAAGAGTATATATCATAGCAGAGGCAGGTGTCAATCATAACGGTGACATTAGCTTGGCTAAAAAGCTAATTGATGCTGGTAAAGAAGCAGGAGTTGATTGTGTGAAATTTCAAACTTGGATAACAGAAGAACTTATTACCAAAGATGCTCCAAAAGCGGAATATCAGCGGAAAAATGATGGTGAGGGAAGTCAGTTTGACATGCTCAAAAAGCTCGAATTATCTTTTAGTGACTTTCGTGAATTAAAAAGATATTCAGAAGATCAAGGAATCGATTTTCTTTCAACACCGGACGAAAAGAAAAGTCTTGATTTCTTAGTTGATGAACTTCAGATTAAATTAATAAAAGTCGGTTCAGGTGAAATTCGAAATCTACTTTACCTGAAACAGATTGGACAAAAAAAACTACCTGTAATTTTATCTACTGGAATGTCAAATATTGCAGATGTTGAAATTGCCTATTATACATTAATTGAAAATGGCGCTCCGAATGTAGGTTTATTACATTGTACTTCGGAATATCCAGCTCCATTTGAAACAGTCAATCTCAAGGCTATGAATACATTAAAAGAAGTATTCAAAACCAAGGTTGGATACTCAGATCATACGGTAGGAATTGAAATTTCAATTGCCGCTGTAGCTATGGGGGCACAAATTATTGAGAAACATTTCACCCTTGACAAAACAATGGAAGGCCCTGATCATAAAGCTTCATTGGACCCATTAGAATTGTCTACTTTAGTGAAATCCATTCGAAATGTATCAAATGCTTTAGGCGATGGAATCAAAAGAATACAACCAATAGAAAAGGAAACTTTAAAAGTAGTTGGCAAAGGAATATATGCTAATCAAGATCTGCCTTTAGGAACCATTCTAACAGAAGAAATGCTAGTCGGCAAGAGACCTTCTAATGGTCTAGGAATGGAAAATTATCATACCATTATTGGAAAAAAAATCAAGCAGTCTATTTCAAAAGGGAATGCTATTCAGCTAAATTTAATTGATTTTGAATAAATGAATAACCAAAAAATAATTGCAATTTTCACGTCTGCAAGATCAGAATACGGTTTATTAAAACCTGTAATGGAACGGTTAGAAAAATCCAATAAATTCAAAACAAAGCTATTAGTAGGAGGAGCGCATTTACTTCAAGAACAAGGACATACCATTGATGAGATTATTGAAGATGGCTTTACTATTGATCATCAATTTCCATACGCCAGTGCAGACTTAAATAGAGAAAGTATTGTTCAATCTAATGGATTATTGCAAATTCAATTAGCAGATTATTTTTCGCAAAATAAAATTGACCTTATAATTGTTGTAGGAGACCGTTCTGAATTAATGCCGGTCGTTTCTTCAGCTATGTTGTTAGAAATTCCAATTGCACATTTTTCAGGAGGAGAAGTTACGGAAGGTTCAACCGACAATCAAGTCAGGCATGCTGTAACAAAAATGAGTCATATTCATTTTCCCGCAACTGAAACCTACAAAAGTAATATACTTCGTATGGGTGAAGAAGAGTGGAGAATTTGTGTTTCAGGCGAACCAGGATTAGATAGTATTTTATCAATGAATTTTCCAAATAAAGAAGAATTGTTTATTTCTTTAGGTCTAAACCCTCAAAAAAAAACAATTTTAGCAACCTTACATCCTGAAACAATTGAGAACGAAATAACTACAGATTTTATTCACAATTTGATAAATAGCATTCTACTCAATAGCGAATTTCAACTTCTATTTACTGCATCGAATTTAGATTACGGCGGTACAACTATCAACGAGATAATAGAAAAATTAAGTCTTGAAAATGACAATTTAATCTTTGTAAAAAGTTTAGGTAAAACGCGTTATTATTCAATGCTGAAATTTGCTGATATATTAATAGGAAATTCATCAAGTGGTCTTATTGAAGCTCAAAGTTTTATTCTCCCTGTACTCAATATCGGCAAACGTCAACATGGAAGACTACGCAATAAAAATGTTCTAGACGTTTCTACTGATGTAAATGAGATTCTAAAGGTATTAGAATATGCAGATTCAATCGATTTTAGAAAAAGTATCTCATTAGAAAAAAATATTTACGGAGATGGAAAGGCATGTGAAAGAGCAATTTCTTTTCTTGAATCTATCAATTTTAATGAGTTAAATTATAAAAAATCAACATTTTAATGACTTTGGAGGACTAATAATTAGTATTTTTTCAGTATCAGATTCTGATGTTTATTTTTTCAAAAGGTAATCAATCAGTAATAATGAAACTGATTTATAAATTATAGTCACTGCAATTATAACATTCTATGACAATTAAAGTATATAATCATCTTAACCAAAAGGAATATAATGCTGATTTGTTAGAAGAATTAGCTCATTTGGATATTTATTTTCAATCTGCCTACCTCAATTGTGATGCATTAATGCAAAATGGGAAATGGGAAGTTTTCACCGTTCAAATTGGAAGTTCATTTTTCATTTATCCGTATATATTACTTACAATTCCAGATTTCCCTGATTATTTCGATATTACCTCACCTTATGGTTATGCAGGTCCATTTTGTAATGACTCCAATTTTTTCACAACAGCTGAAAATGCTTTCTTAGAATTTGTTCTCACGAAAAATATTGTTACTGAATTTATTCGTTATCACTATTTATATCATTTTAATGAAAATAACCGCTTTCGACAAAATATACAGAATTTAGAAAATAGAACTGTAGTGATCTTAAATTGTGAGCAAGATTTTAATTATATATGGCAAATTGGATTTTCAGGAACCAATAGAAATTTGGTTAGAAAAATGGAAAATGAAGATTTTGAAATCACCATCGAACTTTTTTCGGCGAATGATGTTCCTATCTTCATGAAATTGTACAATGCAACAATGGATAACTCAGAAGCAGATGGTTTCTATTATTTTTCAACCGATTTTTATCATTCTCTGATTGACGAGCTAGGAGAACAATTACTATGTGCAAAAACGATGAAAGATGGAATAATATATGGAATAGCGCTGTTTTTTCATAGTGATCAAATATTGACTTATTATTTATCCGCTCGTAATTTGAACTACACCAAAGTTCCATCGACTAATTTCATAATATCAAAAATGAGTTTATGGGCAACAATGAACAATGTCAAGACATTTAATTTAGGTGGTGGTCTTAGTATGAATCCTGATGATCGATTATTTAAATTTAAGACAAACTTTTCTAAAAATACAATGCCATTTTATATCGGAAAACGTGTACATTTGACAGAAATTTACGAGAACATCAAAAAAGAATGGATTGTAAAAAATGGTATTGAAGAATTTGATAAAGTCCGAAATGTACTTCAATTCTATCGCCTTTAACCTCTATAATAAATGATAGATAAAAATCAATATTGTTTAACCTTAAAGCATACAATTAAAGATGCTTTAACACTTTTAAACGAGGTAGAAAACGGTTGGACCGTTTTTATAATTGATGATACTGAAAAAATAGTTGGTGTTGTAACAGATGGTGATATCAGACGAGGTTTACTGAATGATTTCAGTTTGAATGATCCTGTTGAGCCAATAATGAAAAGGGATTTTAAATATATTCAAAGAGGTCAATTAAACACGAATCTAATTAATGAATATCGTTTAAAAGGAATTAAAATGCTTCCTTTTTTGGATGCTGAATTTAAAATAGAACGACTTCTTGATTTAACCACATTACGCTCGTTAATTCCAGTTGATGTATTGATAATGGCAGGAGGAAGAGGTGAGCGTTTACGCCCTTTAACCGACGATAAACCAAAACCAATGCTTTTAGTTGGAGATAAACCTATATTAGAACATAATATTGATCGCCTTATTTTATTCGGCATTGAACACATCACAATTTCAATAAAATATAAGGGAGATATTATTCGAAACCATTTTATGGATGGCATTGATAAAGGAGTTAATATAAATTATATTGAAGAAAAAGATGCTCTAGGAACGATTGGTGCCTTAAGTTTGATTGAAGACTTCAGCAATGATATCGTCTTGATAATGAACTCTGATTTGTTAACCAATATTGATTTTGAAGACTTTTATAACGATTTCATATCAAAAAATGCTGATATGTCTGTTGCAAGTATTCCATACAAAGTAGATATACCATATGGTGTTTTAGAAACAGAAGGAGATCATATTATTTCATTAAAAGAAAAACCAAGTTATACCTATTTCTCAAATGCAGGAATATATTTAATTCGAAAAGAATTGTTAAGCCTTATTCCATATAACAGCCATTATAATGCAACCGATTTGATGACAAAAATAATTGAAACAAAAGGGAAATTAATTACATATCCTATTCTTCAATATTGGTTGGATATTGGAAAACATGAGGATTACAAAAAAGCACAAGAAGACATAAAACATATAAATTTCTAATGAATCCAACTTTAGAAAATACTTTGGTATTAATTCCTGCCCGTGGAGGATCAAAAGGAGTTCCTAATAAAAACAAAAAATCATTTGCAAAGGGGAAATCATTGGTTGAGCGCACAATTGAAACAGCATTAACCGTCTTTTCTCCTTCTAAAATTGTCCTAAGTACGGATGATGATGAATTATTAAAACAAGGGGCGGGTTATTCCATTTCATTAATTAAACGTTCCCCAGAACTCGCTTCTGATTCAGCCGGAATGTATGAGGTTATGTTGGATGCAATTGATAAGTACCCGCAAAATGAATTTTTATTGCTTTTACAACCAACAAGTCCAATGCGTTCTAAAGAACATATTTTGGATGCATTAAGCTTATTTAAAGACGGTGATGATGCTGTAGTTTCAATGAATGAACCAAAAGGGCATCCATTTTACACATTGTTTGAAGTACATGGTGAATACGCAACCAAATGGAATAAAAATCAAATTGTTCGAAGACAAGATTTGCCCAGTATGTATGATGTAAACGGACTAATTTATTTGTTCCGAATTTCATCTTTAAAAGATAAGACATGGACTTCATTTGAAGCAATTAGACCTCTGATTGTTGGATTTAACGAAGCCATTGATATTGATACATCAGAAGACTGGGAATTAGCTGAAGCATTATATTCCATCTCACAAAATAGAATTTAATGCTTCACTTTGGTAGTTTCGAATTCCCTATAAAACAATAAAGACATCAAAGTAAATGGAATAATACCAGCTTGTGTTTCTAGAAATGATTCCACCAAAAAAGACAATATAAAAATAAAAGTCATTAAAAAAAGATCAACACTTTTTAATGAAATAGCCTTATACAATTGAGTGATGAAAATTCCACACATTGCTATAATTCCGAGTATTCCTAATTGAACAGCAGAGTTCAAAAACTGATTATGTGAATTTAATTTACTTTTAACTACTCCCATATTGTTTAAAGAAATATTTTTTTTTATTAGTTCGTCTTTAATATCACCAGTGCCCGTTCCAAAAGGTAAATTTTCTTTAATAACTTTTAAAGAAGTTGACCACATAATAATTCTAGCATTGTTACTTTCAGTTGACGAGTTATTTATTGTTTTGACTCCATTTTCTGTTTTTACCATTTCATATAAACGTTGGCTAACACCAAGATTAAAATAACCCATTGTCAATATAACTGAAAGAAGACCTATTATTGTAATACCACCAATCACAAACATTTTCTTTTTCAAGAATAACCAAAATATCAAAATTAACATAGAAAATAAATAGACGATAACTCCTGCTTTTGACATAGTCAACAGCAAGCTAAAAGAAAATAAGAAAAATAAAGAACCATAAATTTTTCTTTCACTTAGGTTGAAAAATTGCACAAAACTTATAACTGCTCCAATTGATAGATATGTAGCATAATAGCTTCGATGCATAAAACCTGAGAATTCAGACTCCAAAAAATATTCCCATCGATTGTCTTCTTCATTATAAATCGATTTGAAAATAGCCATTGAATACAATAGAAATAAACTAAAAGTTAGTCCAAATAAAAATACTTGTTGAATTTGTTTAGCCGTAATATTGATTTTTGCCAATAATAAAATTGTAGGGAGTATAAAAAAAGAAAGTTTCATACTTATATCAGAAATACCAAAAACGGTGTTTTCCGACCAAAACATGCCTAATATATGAACTAAGAAAAATAAGACAAACCAAAATTCTTGTTGTCTGAAATTTAACAAGCGTTTAAAAAACGGTTTTTTTTCTTCTCGATTAAACCAAACAACCAATAAAAAAACAACGATGCCAATTGCAGCTAGCTTAATATAGGCCATGGAGAAAATTAACAAATATGCAATGCACCAATCATTGAAATTCCAATTTTCTACAAACCGTTTGATTTCTCCTTTTATTATTTTGATAAACTCCATGGCATTTTTACGATTTTTGTACTCCAAATCCAAGCAAGAATAAATTGAATCACCATTGCCAACATTGTTGCTAATGCAGCACCAGTGAATCCATATTTAGGAATCCAGAGAAAATTTAATCCAATATTTAATGCAGCAGAAAAGACAGATAACACAGCTAATTCCTTAGTTTTTTCTTCATAGAAAAAATAGACACTCACCATTTTATACATTCCATTAAATGCAAAACCGAGTGCAATCCACAATACTAAGCTAATCCCACTTTCAAATGCTTTACCTAAAAACATATAAATTAATGGGGAAGATAACCAAAATACAAGCGTAACAACAATTATACTTATGAAATATATATAAGTTAACTTCACAATTCTAATTTTTCTGCTGTGTTCACCAGACTTTAATTGCTGATACACCCAAGGTCCCCAAGCTTGATTGAATGAATTCTGCAACAAACCAATAAATTGCCCGACCATAAAACCTACAGAATATATTCCATTCGAAGTTAAACCATGATAAGCAGTAAGCATCAATTTTGAAGAATACATTATCACAACACTGCTCAATACATGTGGAATTAGAGGAACACCATATTGGAGAATATGATTTATATGTTTTCTTTTAATATCAAGTATTATCAACCCTTTTTTATATAAAATAAGAAGTGTAGCAACAGCTCCTAATCCATAAGAATATATTATCGCATAGATAGAACCATCAAATGACCAATTGTAACCTATTATAAGTATCAAGGCTATTGACAATTCAATAATAGTTCTCCCGATTCGAAAAGCTCCATAATAAATTGCCTTTTCTTCCATTCTCCAAATAGATAATAAGGTCTCAATTAAATTATTATATGTTGCATACACAGCAGTTAATAACAGATAACCTTTTGGTACACCAGAGAATCGAGCTAAAGAATCTTGAAAAATAAAAATCAGTATTGTAAAAAAAAGGGTTAAAACAATCGTCAAGACTGTTCCACTGCTTATATAAGAGGCAAATTCTTCCTTCCTTTTTACAAAAATCACTTGCAAGGAAGTCATCATGTTAACCCCTACAAATGGTATTAAAATATTTATAACAGAATTATAATTCGTTAAAACACCATAATCACTTGCAGTCAAATGATTTGTTAAAATTGGCAACAATAAAAAAGGGATAGCCGAATTTATAATATTTGAAAAAGTATAAATCCCCAAAGATCTAACTAACTTATTTTTCAATATATTCATTTTCGATTCTATCTATTAATGTATTCATATTCTTTTTATAATCACTCTTAATATTGAGATTATTAGACAAAGCAATTACATCATTTGAAATTACTTTTAAATTATCTAAAACTGAACAAAACTCATGTTCAGTATCAACAAAATTAGTAAATTCATTTTCATTTAACATTTCTCCTAAAAATTCCTTCGATTTCCCTTCTATATTTACCAATATATTTGGTTTTCCAATTGATAACGCTTCAACCGCAGTTGTCGAGAAGATTGTAATATGTACGTCAGTTTCAGCAATTGTTTGGTATATTGATTGAGTTGAAAAACTATAATTATCAGGTAATTCGAATAGATCACGATAATGACCTTCACTAGTTCTTCTTGGTTGAATTATAAATTTATATTCCTTCTTAAGGAAACTATTGGCTTTGAGTAAAAACTCAATTAATTTCTCTCCTAAATCACCATCCTGTAACGAAATACAAATTAATTTAATCCTAGTATTTTCAATACTATTTTCTTTATAAAAATCAAGTACATAACGACCAATTGGAGTTGCTTTTTTGACAGGAAATTCTGTGTCTTGTTTAAAGAATTCAACTTCTCCTTCACCAAAAACACCTATTTCATCTGGAAATTGAATTGCTTCAAAATTCTTTCTATAGTAATAAGCATAATGACCTAATCCAATCAAACCATGTTGCATTTCTATAACTTTTATTCCTTTCTCTTTAAACGCTCTGATATATCCAAAATTAGAATAAGAAACAGTCAAATAAACAACTTTAGGTTTAGGAAGAATTTTCAACCAAAATTGCATCATTCGATATTGAGCTAAATATTTTCGTGTTATTTCTTTTACTGAAACCGAACATTCTAATTTTTTCTCCAATTCTGGAATTAAGAATTCATTTTCAATTTCAATTTTTCCAATCAAGAATCTTGCATACACTTCTTCAATTAAAATAAACAGCGATTTGGAAATAACATATTTTGATGCTACCTGTTTTTTAGGGAATTTATTGAATAATCGTAATTCTATCAATAAAGTTTTCTTTTTAGAATTATTCCCAATATAATCAAATAATTTATCGTAATATTTTCCCTCAACCAAAGTTCGTTCTGAACTATTTGTGAAGACCCATGTGTTATATTTCCTGAATATATTCCACCATCCATAAAACAAAGAAGTAATTTGAGAGAATAAAACTGATTTTGATTTTTGCATCAAAACATCTGTTCCCATCATATATTTGTGAAATAATCGACCTTTCAGCCAAGGATAAATTTGAAAAGATTTTCCAAACTTTTGAATTCTCAAGTTTTCTACTTCCAAATTCCCTTCAATATCTGAAACAAGGTCATTTATCTTCATGAAACAATAAATTTTTGTTTGAAAGTAAGAAACCCATGAAAATAACATCTAAAAAAGAAAATCCCCAAAATATTCCATACTGGAAAAATGAATATAATAATATTGTAACTAAAAGTATGAAATTGTGCTTTTTCCACAAAAAGGATAGCATAGCAAGAAAATAAATACTTAACAATAAGCCATTAGTTGCGAATAACTCAATAAAAGAATTATGTGCGTGTATTAAATCAATTTTTTTTTCATCTTGATTTACCGTTTTTAACATCAATTTATCAGATCCATTTCCAAATAATAAGTGCTGATCAATAAAACAAAAATAATTCAACCAGATCACAGAACGCCCTGATGTATTTATTCCTGAAATAGACTTTAATAAGATTTTTGAAATTACTCCTGTCGTCTTGAGATTATCACCTTCTTTCATTTCAATAGCATGTTGAACGGCACAATCCTGTTCAAGACTTATCACTTCTATCGTTGCATTTACATTTCCTCCGTTAGTATCCAATACAGTATTGACTTGTTTTTTCGATGTAAGTACATGTCGATCCGAAGTATTCTGTTCATTATTCCCTTTTGTCGTTTCAATTTCATCTGTAACAGATGGATTCTGCTCTATATCTTTCATCACAACAATCTCTTTCGAAGCATATTCATATTTCAACGTCTCTTTTACAGGTTCACCTCGAGAAAATTGAAAGAAAAAAGAATGACTACTAAAAAATAGAAATAAAAGAAAGAAATAGAAGAAAGGTGAAACTATTCGCACCACAACTAACCCAATTTTTTTACGATTAATTATTGTGAAATAAATTGCGTAAAGTATCCAAAAAACAAAAACTGCAATCAAAACAGCCCTGTTGAATGTGATAATTAAACCCACGATCAAAATCATCCTCAGGCACCATTTAAACAATGATTTAAACATTGCCAACTCAATCAAGAGAAAACCACCTAATAATTTCATCGCAATAATGGATGAATTAGCACTTAGTCCAAAAACATGAGAATAATACAATAACTCTTTGGATAAAATGACATTATCATTTGTTTTTTCTATAAAAAATGATCTCACATTAAAAAAATATTCTCCTAAACAAACAAGACTTTCGATACAAATAATGACTGTTAATGCCTTATAGAATTTTATTTTTGCAGTAAATGATGCAGCTAGTATTAATAACGGTAACAGGTAAAATGAGGCATAATAATCTTTAGTGCATAAAATTTCATTCCCATTAATGTATTTATTAATACTAGATAAAACAACG
Organism: Crocinitomicaceae bacterium; assembly: GCA_044338805.1. Classification (GTDB taxonomy): domain Bacteria; phylum Bacteroidota; class Bacteroidia; order Flavobacteriales_D; family Crocinitomicaceae; genus M0103. Next base: position 1,313 of record JBIIWQ010000030.1, on the reverse strand, counting down.
TAAAGGAAAGGCAACCAAACGATATAAATAATTTTTTTTTGAAATGGGCTTTTTATAAAATCAAAACTTTGTTTTTTTAACGTTTGAAATTCAAAAACTATAATTAAGATGGGTAAAAACAAATAATAAATCTCACTACTAAAAATTAGAGTAGGAATATATAATGATATTGCGTAAAAGATCTGTTTATAAGGTTCAATTGCATCAATGAAAGAACGTAAAAAAGAAGTCTTGGTCTCATTTGAATATTGACGTCCAAGAAATAACAAACCATTATTTAATAATCTCATATATATATATTAACAAAGCGCTAAAGTAGTATTAATAAGTGATATACAGAAGGATTAGTTGTACAACCACATTACAATGTTTATAAAAATTCTACACTTATCAGTAGAAACAAGATTCAAGTTTTCTTTAATTGACTCAAAATAAACCCAACCTATATATTTTCAAATTAATTGAAAACTAACTGATTACATTTTCATAAAAAACAATGACTAGAACTGTTAAATTTTATTAATTAACGTCCATATTAACTTAACTTCCTTTTGTGTCCAAAAATCTTTAAAAAAAATGGAGCACAATAATAAACGAATAACGAAAAGCTATATAAAATAAACCAATTTTATCGATTGAGTTTTTATATAAGTCAAAATCAATTTATTGAAGAACATAATAGTTGAATCCCTTCACTAAATTCAATTGGTGAAGCGTAGTTTAAATTTGCTTCGATTAAATCAATTGCAGCCAGAGAATCTCTTACATCACCTTTTCGTATCGGTCCATAAGTGATTTTTGAGGCAGCATTGTATTTCCCGCATTTTTCAAGATTAGTTTTGATAGCTGCTAATACTTGATTAAGTGTATAAGCGCTTCCACATGCTACATTGTATACTTTTCCAAAAGCATCTTTATTGGTTGAAGTCAACGCCAAAATATTTGCCATTACTGCATTTTTGACGAATGTGAAATCACGAGTTTGTTCGCCATCTCCATGAACGATGATTTCAACTCCTTTCATCATTTTATCAATGAATTTTGGAATTGCTGCTGCATAAACTCCATTTGGATCTTGTTTCGGTCCAAAAACATTGAAGTAGCGCAATCCAACCGTTTCCATTTCATGCAATTGATTATATACTTTCGCATATTTTTCATTCAATGATTTTGTCACGGCATAAGGAGATAACGGATTTCCTTCTGCACCTTCAATTTTTGGAGAAGCTTGTGAATCACCATAAACAGATGACGAGCTTGCATAAACAAATCGTTTGATGCCACCTTCTTTTGCTGCATGCAACATATTCAGA
>JBIIWQ010000363.1:0-2547 GCA_044338805.1 Crocinitomicaceae bacterium | reverse complement strand
ATTTGCCGATGAAACAACGCTTTTTTGTTCTGATAATTGTCGAGGACTCGTGCTTTCAAAACCGTAAAGCGTCACTTCGATTTTAACTGCACCATCCGCTGAATTGTTGAAGCCGTCTAATTTTAAATTCGTCGCAGCAAGAACAGGGTAATCGTAACTTGTTTTTAACTTAGGTTGTGCAACTCCTCTTTTATAAGGTGCGCCAGGAGTTTGTTTCACAGGTTTGTTGTTCTCATTCAACAATTGTTTCTCTACTACTTTTTCAGCAAGTGATTTCTTTTCCCATTCAACCATTTCAGAGGCATATTTATCATCAGCAGCTTTTACTTTTGCAGGATATGCAGCTTGCTCTTTTTGAAAATCAGCTTCTGCTGAAGCCAATTCAGCATTATACTCCGCCATTTTTCGTGTGTTTTCAACTTCATAAACAGCAAAGATGGATGATTGATAATTTTTGATAGAACTTGATAAGGGATTCATTGGAAGTTGAATAAAAGTGTATTCGACTTTTTCCGATTTTGTGTTTTGTGCAAATGTCCCATTAACACATAGTGATAAACATAATAAAAGATAGATTTTTGTAGACTTCATAAAATTGATTAAAATTTGAATATTAAAATTGGTGTTTACTTGTTTTAAATTTTTATTCTTTACTGATTGGCAAGAAATAGACGATTTACTCATCAAAAAATTTGCTTCTTTACCTATGCTGATCCAATAAAATAACGTTTCCATCTGGATCGGTCAACATAACACTTGCTGGACCTGTTGTTTTTTCATCTGCTTCCATCGTCAAAGGAATGTTTTTGGATTTCAAGTGCTTTTGAATAATTCGAATATCATCGAAATTCTTTACGTTTTTGGCGTTAACGTCCCATCCAGGATTGAAAGTCAGCATGTTTCCTTCAAACATTCCTTGGAATATTCCTATTATGGTGTTTTCGTTTTTCAGGATTAAATAATTTGAAGCCATGTCTCCACCCATTTTTGAGAAACCTAAATTCTCGTAGAACGCTTTTGACGCTTTTAAATCTTTGACGCTCATGCTAAATGAAAAAATACCTAATTTGATTGGCTTTTCTTCTTGTGATTTTTCTTCTAATTCATTTGTAACAAAAGACATCGTAAGCAATCCTAAACCAAACGCAAGAAGCAGTCCAAAAGGTAAAATTATTTTTTTCATGAACTTGAATTTATTTTTTTCAATGTTGCTATTTCGGTTCATTAGAAGCTTGAATTTGAAGATATCGTCATACTTAAAAATGTTCTCATCAGTTTTTGAAAAAGCAAAATTAAGTCAACAATAGTACAAGTGAGTTTTTTTTTTGTTAAAAAGTATTTTAAAATAATTTGATAGTTTTAACGGTCTTATTATCAATTGCTAATAAAACACTGGTTTTTTTTTAGATTATTTACTTTTATTGCTTTTGCTTTTTATTTATATTTAATGTTCTTACTACTTATCTTTTAATCGCTTTCAAAATATGTTTAACAACAATTCAGTCAATTTAACTCTTTTAAAAAAGCGCGCTTTTAACTTAAGATGGGCAACATTGCCAGAAGGCGTAATACCATTAACGGCTGCAGATCCTGATTTCCCAAGTGCACCAGAAATTTCAGAAGCAATTAGTTCCTTTGCTAAGGATAAATATTATTGTTACGGTCCACCCGAAGGTTTACCTGAATTTAAAGAAAGTATTGCAGCTTTTTTTCAAATAAAACGAAATGTACCAGTTTCTCCAGCTTTTTCTTTTCCTGTCGACAGTGCCGCTTTTGGAATATACTTGACTTGTAAAGCGTTTCTTTCTCCAGGAGATGAAGCAATAATTTTTGACCCAGTAGATTTTCTATTTCGCTATTCAATTGAATCTGTTCATGCTAAAGCTATTCCTTTTGCAATTCCCCCGGGAACAATTAAAGTGAATTTTGAAGAACTTGAACTGCTAATAACAAAAAACACGAAGATGATTTGTCTTTGTAACCCGCTGAATCCGACGGGTAAAGTTTTTACAAAAGAAGAGTTGACTCAACTTGGTGAAATTGCTTGCAAACATCAACTTATTATATTGTCAGATGAAATCTGGAGTGATATTGTTTTTAAGCCAGCTGTATTTACGAGTATTTCTTCTATCAATGAGGAAATCAGAAATCAAACGGTCACAATAACGGGATTCAGCAAATCATATGGTCTAGCTGGTCTAAGAATCGGAGCTGTTATGGCTCATAATCAGCAACATTTCACACTTTTAATGGATGCTTCTATGCATTATTCTACCATTCATGGTGTTAATGTGTTGTCTCAAATTGCTGCAACAACCGCCTTGAATTCATGCGGCTATTGGTTGGATAATTTTGTTGATCATCTTTCTAATATGCGGAATTTAGTAGTCAACGAATTAAACACCATTCCGGGATTTAAGTGTATTGCTCCAGATGGATGTTATGTTGCATTTACAGACATAACAGCTACGAATAAAACGAGTCAAGAAATTCATGATCTCTTATTGAATGAGGCAAAAGTTGCTGTTGTTCCCGGATTGAAACAAT
>JBIIWQ010000264.1:0-3579 GCA_044338805.1 Crocinitomicaceae bacterium | reverse complement strand
GGAAAAACCTATATTGAATTATTTGGCGATGTAACCAATGCACAAGCAGACAGTATTTTGACTGCCGATTTAGGGCCAAATACTCAATTTGTATATATAACCAACACAACTCAATTGACCAGTGTCAATTTAGCAGGTGTAAACGGTTTATTGGAATTAAAAATAATGGGGAATGAAGCTTTAACGAGTGTAAATGCCTCTACGGTAACCAGATGCACTCAAACTTTAGAAATTTCAAACAATCCTGTACTTACTTCGTTTACAACACCCAATATTTCTTATTTGGGTAATACCTCAATAGGAAATAACAATCAACTATCCGCATTGAATTTTCCATTATTAACGAAGGTTCAAAATTTATCTATTAGTTCTAACAATGCACTAAGTGCCATCGCCGCAGGTTCTCTATCAAAAGCAAGTTCAATCAAAATTCAATACAATACTGGGCTAACAAGCGCAAGTTTCCCAACATTAAGTACTTTGAGTGGGTTAAATGATTTGGGCTGGAGTTTATCGCTTAATCAGAATCCATTATTGACTTCACTTTCTGCAAGCATATTAACAAACGCTATTTCAATCAGGATAGAAGATAATGGGTTAACCAGTTTGAATTTTCCGAATCTTACCAATTTGTCTGGAGATTTAATTATTTCATATAATTCAGCTTTAAGTAGCATTTCTTGTGGGTCTCTTGCTTCAACCAGTCAGTTGCTTATAGATAATAATGGCGTTTCAAGTATCAGCATACCTGCGTTGAGCAATGCTGGTTCCATCACTGTAAATGGAAATTCAAACTTGATTTCTTTTACTGCGGGAGCACTTACAACTGCTAATGGGATAAATATTTATCAAAATGGACTAACAAGTATCAGTTTGCCGGCGTTAAGCACCCTAAATGGAGAATTATCTATTTATGAAAATTCTAGCTTAAGCACTTTGTCTGTTGGGTCACTCACAACAACGCAGGGTATATATATATCTGCTAATGGATTAACAAGTTTAAGCTTTCCTTCTTTGAATTCTATAAGTGGAAATCCCAATACATATAACAATCAATTAAGCATACAAAATAACCCTAACTTGAATACACTTTCAGCTGGATCGCTAACATCGTTGGGTTATTTGAATATTACGAATAATGGACTTACGACAGTGAGTTTACCTGCTTTAAGTAATCTAAGTGGAAATTTGAGAGTTGAAAATAATTCCACTTTAACAAGTATAGCATTGGGATCTTTGGCGACAGCAAATGCTATTTCTTTCCAGAACAATGGACTTACAGGTATAAGTTTACCGGCATTAAGTTCATTGAATGGGGTATTAAACTATGGAATTAATGCTAGTATAGCAATTGCAGGTAATCTATCATTGACTTCATTTTCCGCGAGTATGCTTTCAAACACCCAAGTAATAGTTATTGACAACAACGGATTAACTAGTATAAGTTTACCTAATTTAAATTCTTTAGGAAATTTGAGTATTACCAGTAATTCCAGCTTAACAACATTAGTCCTCGGATCATTAGCAACAGCAACTAGCGTAAATATTGAAAGTACTTTACTTACAAGTATCAACTTGCCTTCTTTAACTTCGTTGAATGATATGACAATCCGAAACAACCCCAACTTAAGCACCCTTAATTTGAGTTCGCTATCAAATTTACCAATTTTGGATTTGTCGCAAAATAATCTGAGTAACATTATATGGGCTCCATCAATAAATGGTATGTTCGATCTTAATGCCCAATCTAATTCATTACCAGTAGCAGAAATTAATGAAATTTTAGCTTTTGCTGTGCCTATTTTGGGTGGACAAAATGGTTGCATTTACTTAGATGGCCAAAATCCTCCTGCTTCACCAAGCGGTCAAGGGTTTACTGATTATTATACCATATATAGTAATTTAGGTTGTATATCTGTTGACTAAACTTTTTTGATATTCAAGATTTTGACTTAGACAAAAGGGGAGAATAAAATTATTCTCCCCTTTTTCTATTTCATAAAGAATAACGCGTAAGCTACTCTGCTTTTCGAATCTCTAGAGTTAAAATAAAATTAATGCGAACCTCTTGCAATGAACTCAGATGGAAGCAAAAGGTGTTTTCCAGGAACTTTTGTTTCTTTCAAACGCTCTAAGATTCGACTTACACTTTCATTTCCAATAAGTTTAACCGGTTGTCTTAATGCGGAAATTGCTGGCTCCATGTATGCAAAAGCTTCATTGTCATCAAATGAGATTAAACGAACTTCTTGTGGGATTTTTATATTGAATTTTTTTAAAGCAGCTAAGGTTTTAAATACGACTTGATTGTTCAATGGAAGAAAAGAGTCTGCCCCGTTATCCAATTCACGTTTGATCAGGATATTTATTTCGTCTTGATTTTCTGGCAAGTTAAGTACTACCAATTCAATTTTTTCTGCTGAACAAACATTTCTTGTTCCTTCAATTCGTTTTTCAATTGTCAAAATAGATTCAGAATGCTGGCTTAAAACAACTAATTTTTTTGGTTTGATAGAAAATGCTTTAATCAGTTTTTTGACTTCTTTTTCATTATCAATTCCAACAAAATCAGCCGCATCATCCCCTGGTCTATCAGCAAAAATGACTGGGATATATGTTTCATGCAAAATTGGAATTAGTTCCTGAATATCATTACTAGGAGAAATAATCATCCCATCAATGGAGCGTTGAAGTAATTCACGCATCAATGTTTTTTCCAATTCTTTATCATCATTTGTATTAACGATAAGTGCATTGTAGCCGTTTTTATACAAGCCTTCCTGAATTGTTTTACATAACTCGGCATAAAATGGATTTGAAATATCTGCTAGTACAAGACCAATTGTTTTTGTCTTTCCTTGTCGCAGGCTTTTTGCAAAATAATTTGGGACGTAACGCAATTCTTTCGCCTTTTCTCTAATCAACCGTTGCTTCTCTTTGCTGATATTAAATTCGTCTCCTTTGTCATTCAAAACAAATGAAACTGTAGCTTTCGATAAACCAACGCTAGCTGCAATATCTGCAAGAGAAGTTCTTTTTTCTTTCATTTTGATTTTCCACGATGAATGTTGGGGAATTATTACTTCGGCAATTTTGCAACCATTGCAGCATATTCCGCTTGATAATTTTTATCCCCTTTACAGCCCAATACAACTTTAGAATTCTGGAAATGCTCAATTCTGTTTCCTGGATCAGGATGTGTACTTAAAAATTCTGGTTGACGCGCCCCACCCAATGCTTGAATTTTCTCAAAGAAACCTGCTCCACCATCGGCATTGTATTGCGTTGAACACAAATAAACAACGGATTTTTCATCTGCTTCTTCTTCGTGTTTACGTGAAAATTTCAAGCCAATCAAAGCACCTGTAATTTGGTTAATCGCTTCTTGCTTTCCTAATAGGACATCTTGTAAAACTTGTATCCCAAACATTGTTGACATTTGACGTGTAGAATGTCGCATATCAGCATGTCCAATTTCATGACCTAAAACTCCAGCCAATTGGTCTTCTGAATCTAAAAATTTCAAAATTCCAGTATAAATATAAATGTATCCTCCAGGAGTACAAAATGCATTTAAGG
>JBIIWQ010000263.1:0-3580 GCA_044338805.1 Crocinitomicaceae bacterium | reverse complement strand
AACTGCAGCTCCAACACTAAATTTGCTATATGGCGCATACGCTTTTTCACATATCGAATAAGCTTTTATAATAAGCGCTTTATCTTCACTATTCAACTCTTCCCAAGTGTCAAATAATTCATATTCTAAGTTGTGCGTGTGTTTCATATGTATAAATATTATTATCAAAACTAATCAAAAGCTACATTTAACAAGCATTTCAGTGAATTTTTAAAGAATTCGATTAAAATCGCTTAGTTTGATTTGTGCAAGTGATTGAATAATTCTAATTTTACGCCTCTATGATTCAATACAAAAAAGTTGCATTCTATACACTCGGTTGTAAATTAAATTTCTCTGAGACATCAACAATTTCAAGGTCTTTTGAAGATGGTGGATATGCAAAAGTTGAATTCGAAGAAACACCGGATATTTTTGTAATAAACACCTGTTCTGTTACAGAAAATGCGGACAAAAAATGCAAGCAGTTAGTAAAAAAGGCATTGAAGATAAATCCTGAAGCTTTTGTGGCTATAATTGGCTGTTTTGCGCAATTAAAACCAATTGAAATAAGTCAAATTCCAGGAGTAGATTTAGTTTTAGGTGCAAATGAGAAATTCAATATTATCGAGCACATCGAGAAACTGAATCAAAAACAAGAAGAAACAATCGTTTCATTTGAATCAATCAAGAAAACAGAAGATTTCATCCCAGCATTTTCAATTGGCGACAGAACGCGTTCATTTTTGAAAATTCAAGATGGATGTGATTATTTCTGTACGTTTTGCACCATTCCATTAGCAAGAGGGAAAAGTAGAAATGCTTCTATTAGCAATACATTAAAAGAAGCGGAAAAAATTGGAAAAACGGACATCAAAGAAGTTGTTTTGACGGGTGTTAATATCGGAGATTTTGGACAAGGAGGAGAAGAAACGTTTTTTGATTTAGTAAAAGAATTAGATAAAGTTGAAGGAATTGATCGCTACAGAATTTCATCGATTGAACCCAATTTATTAAGCAACGAAATAATACATTTTTGCCTGAACGAATCCAAGCATTTTGTCCCGCATTTTCACATTCCGTTGCAATCAGGCAGCAACCGTTTATTGATAGCAATGCGCAGAAAGTATTTAAAAGAATTATACGCTGAACGTGTAGCTTATATTAAATCCTTGCGACCTGATACATGTATTGGGGTGGATGTGATTATTGGTTTTCCTGGAGAAACGGATGAAGAATTCCTTGAAACAATGGATTTTCTGAAAGATATTGATATCTCTTATTTACATGTCTTCACCTATTCTGAAAGAGCAAATACGACAGCTGTAAAACTTGGAGATCCAGTGCCAATGTCGATTCGAAAAGAACGAAGCAAGCAGTTACACATTCTTTCTGATAAGAAAAAACGTGCTTTCTATGAACAAAATATTGGTTCAATTAGAACTGTTTTATTTGAGAATGAAGAAGACAATGGAATCATGTATGGCTTTACGGAGAATTATGTGAAAGTTAAATTTCCGTTCGACGCGGCACTAATAAATACTTTTCAAACTGTATCGCTGACAGAAATAGATCGTGATGGGATTATGAAATGTACCCTACAGTGAACAGATTCCTAAAACTTAATTCAATTTAAACACATAGGCACATAGTTCACATAGGTTATTTGTAGCTTGTAACTATAAAGCCATCACTTTTTCTGAACCACATAGAAACATAGGTCACATAGGTTATTTGTAGCTTGCAACTATAAAGTCATCACTTTTTCTGAACCACATAGACACATAGGTCACATAGGTTATTTGTAGCTTGCAACTATAAAGTCATCACTTTTTCTGAACTAAATAGGCAAATAGATTACATAGGAGAATCTAATTCTTAATTTGCAATAGCAACTCATCCCATGTAACTAATCACTCCTAATTCATCACTTTATAACTCATCACTTGTAACTTGTAACTTGTAACTTGTAATTCGCAACTAAACACTTGTAACTATCAAGTCATCACTTTTTCTTTACCACATAGACACATAGGTCACATAGGTTATTTGTAGCTTGCAACTAATTACTCATCACTCTTTCTAAACTAAATAGGTAAATAGATTACATAGGAGAATCTAATTCTTAATTTGCAATAGCAACTCATCCCATATAACTTATCACTCCTAATTCATCACTTTATAACTTGTAACTTGTAACTTGTAATTCGCAACTAATAACTCGCAACTATCAACTCATAACTTAACCGCCCTCGTCATCTCTCTTTTCCCCGGAGGGCCCGGTAATCCTTCTACTTTAAAACCCAGTGATTTTAAATCACGTTTCATTTGTCCCATGGCGCAATAAGTGACTAGAATTCCATCAGGTTTCAACATGTCGTGCATTTTCTTCAGAACATCAATTGTCCAAACTTCATTTTGCACTTTCGGACCAAAAGCATCAAAGAAAATAATATCAATTGATGATTTTACAGGTTGATAATCTTGAATCTTTAAATGAATTTTTTGAAATGTAAAATTCGGATGAATAGTGTGTTTTTGCTCCCACGGCAAGGAATGCATCATTGAAAATGATTCAGTAAATTGCTCATTAACGAATGATTCGTAGTTAATTTCTTTGATTAATTCTAGTTCAACTGGATATGCTTCAATTCCAATATAATTAATATTTCTATTCGAGTTCACGGACTCAACGAGTGTTAAAAAAGCATTTAATCCAGTTCCAAATCCCATTTCAAAAACTGTAATTTCACCTTTTAGGTTGAATGTACGAATACCATTTTGAATAAACACATGCATTGCTTCTTGCAGCGCCCCATTCGTGGAATGATAATTTTCTGCCATTTCTGGAATGTAAATCGTTTTTGAACCATCAGCTGTAAGAATGACTTCTCTTTTCATTTCACAAAAATACATTTTGAAAGTAAGTCATCTCCTTATTACCATCCAAACTTTTTCTGTACACTAAAGAATGACACTTTTTCTATAAATTAGATAAAATATTTAGGAAAGATATCCACGCATTTTAGCGAAATCAGCGGGGAACAATGAAAAAATAATCTGCTGACTAACGCTAATGGAATCATTGCGTTTAATCTTATTATTTGATTTTTGCCAAACTTATTACTACGAAATATGCTATTAACAATTGTTGAAAAGTAGTATTTATATCTTTTTAAGAAAGATTTGTAAAAGCATTTGAATCGAGCCGATTGATTTTCTATCTTTGTTTCATGGACAACCAACCCGAAAATAGCAGAAAACCAATAACAAGGGTTAAAAACACCAATACATTAGCAAATGATCTTGGTAAAATTCCGCCACAAGCTGTAGATTTAGAACAAGCAGTTTTAGGCGCAATGATGTTGGAAAAAAATGCCGTAACAGATACGATTGACATTCTAATGCCCAGCAGTTTTTACGACCCTAAACACCAATTCATTTATAATGCGATTCGGGAATTGTTTGGTAGTTCTGTTCCTATTGACCTTTTAACAGTTATCAATAAATTGAAACAAAATGGTGAATTAGAAGCATCAGGAGGCGCAGTTTATATTTCACAACTAACAAGCAGAATTGCTTCCACGGCCCACGTTGAATT